>JAMDCN010000085.1:0-15882 GCA_023489025.1 Deltaproteobacteria bacterium
GAGGAGATGCCGTCCCAGCCCGGGACCTGCTGGACAACCTGCGTTATCTCAAAACGGGGGGAATGGGGAACGTGCAGAGCAAGCGCGGGTGTCCGTTCGGCTGCTCTTACTGCACCTACCCTGGTATCAACGGGTCGGATCTGCGGCTGCGTCCTGCCGAAGCGGTCGCCGAAGAACTCTCCGAAATGGTGCTGCGCTTCGGTATCGACCATGCATTCTTTGTCGATGACATCTTCAACTGGCCACCGGAGCACGCGATGGAGATCTGCGATGCGATCCTCGCGCGGGAGTTGAAGATCTCCTGGTCTTGCTTCGCGACCCCCCTTGGAATGACTCCGGCGCTTGCATCGGCCATGAGGGAAGCTGGATGCCGTGGGGTCGAATTCGGTGCCGATTCGGGATCTTCCTCGATGCTTGCGTCCCTTCGCAAGCCATTCACCCGGGACCATTTGCGCGGTGCGTCCGAAGCGTGTCGCGGGGCGAGCCTCCCGGACGCGTATTACCTCATTTTCGGGGGGCCCGGGGAGACGGCGCAGACGATGGCGGAGACATTCGCCCTGTTCGACGAAATCCGCCCGCGGGCGGTGCTTGCGCTGATCGGAGTCCGGATTTACCCGAACACTCCGCTTCATAAGATCGCGCTCGCCGAGGGGATGGTGGATCATGGGGACGACCTGCTGCTTCCGAAGTTTTACATCTCCCCACATCTCGGTGCGGATGTCTTGCTGAAGATCGTCGCGGACCACGCGAAGCGTCGCAGCAATTGGGTGGTCCCCGGGTTGGGCATACGATCGGATCCTGCGCTTCTTTCGGCGCTGCGTCGCCGGGGGCATCGCGGTCCACTTTGGGATATGCTGTGACCATGCCGTGGAGGGAGGAAATAAGATGAAAAGAAAGATCTTGCTTTCGGTAGTTCTGTTCGCCGTCCTCTCCGTCCTCTCTACGGTGGGGTATGGCGACGAAGATGTCTACTACGCCCGTTGCAACCTTAAGGTACTGAAAGACAATTCAATCACATGGATCAATTGGCAGGCCGCTCCGTCGTTCATCCCCGTCGGCACCAAACTGAGGGTGACGCGGGCGGGAAACAGGGCTTCGGTGGTCAATCCGGCGACGAACGCCGCCTATACGCTCGACATCGGGGCGGATGGCGACGCTTTCCTCGATAAGTTCGTGACGAAGAGGAGGGTGGACATCACCTCGTTCCCCTCCGATGTCCAGGCGAATATCCGGAACGCCGTTGCGAAGGTCGGGATGACCAAGGAACAGGTGTACATCGCGATGGGGCCGCCGACGAACCTGGGAAAGAGCAGGACGAACAATATGACGTACGAAAACATCATGGGCGGCGATCTCTGGGTCTATGCGAGGCGTCGATTCGGGAAAGCCATCGGTGTTGCCTTCGATCCGGGCTCGGGCAGGGTGAACCGGACCGAGGGGATTTGGGGAAAATGACAGCGGTGCCGGGCCGTGTAATCCTCGTCACCGGTGGGAGCCGGGGGATCGGACGAGCCGTCGCTCTTGCTTTTTCATCCCCGGGCGACGCGGTGGTCGTAAATTATCGGAATGACCGCGACGCTGCATCCGAAACCGTCGCGGAGATCCGCCGACAAGGCGCGGAGGCCGAGTCGTTTCAGGCGGACGTCGCCGAGCATGAGCAGGTCCGGTCGATGATTGAAGCGGTGGTCGCGCGGTTCGGGCGGATCGACGTGCTCGTCAACAACGCCGGGGGGAACCGGGACGGATATCTGGCCATGATGTCCCTGGATGACTGGAACTCGGTGATCGACGTCAACCTGAAAGGGGTTTTCCATTGCTGCAAGACGGTCGCGCGCATTATGATGGCCGAGCGGCGTGGAGCGATCGTCAACGTTTCCTCGCTCAGCGGGATTACCGGTCTCCCGGGCCAGACGAACTACGCGGCGGCGAAGGGCGGGGTCAACGCCTTTACCCGGGCGCTTGCGCAGGAACTTGCTCCCTTCGGGATCCGGGTGAATGCGGTCGCCCCGGGCCTGGTGGAAACCGATCCGGTCTCCTCGATGCCTCCCGAACATCGGGAGGCGCTCCTTCGGAATATTCCGATGCGGAGGATGGGCACACCCGAGGAGGTGGCGGCGGTCGTCCGTTTCCTCGCCTCGGACGATGCGTCGTATGTTACCGGCGAGATCATCAAGGTGACGGGGGGTATCTGACAGGAAGTGGATGAAGTGAAGAAAAAGATCCGGAAAATCTTGTCTGTTCGCCTGAAACTGGCGGCGGCGGTCGAGAAGATCGGCGATGACACGCCGCTGTTCGGGCCTGACAGCCTCGGGCTCGACTCGATCGACGCGCTCGAACTGGTGCTCGGCCTCCAGAAGGAGTTCGGCGTCGTCATCGAGGACCGGGCCGTGGCTGTGAAGGTTCTTGCGTCCATCAACGCGATCGCGGAGTACGTGGAGTCCCAGGGGAAGGGGTAGGCCATTGGGCAGGGATCCGCTTTCGCATCTTCCGCACGGGCTTTCGTTCCGGTTCCTCGACCGGGTGCTGGAGTTCTCCGGGGAAGACAGCGTAGCGACCTTGAAAAATGTAACGGCAGATGACCCGTTCCTTGCTGGCCACTTCCCCGGGAATCCGGTCCTTCCGGGTGTGATCGTCATCGAGGCGATGGCGCAAACCGCGGGGCTCTTGCTCCCGCCGGGATCCATGGCGCTCCTGGCGCAGGTTCGGGAAGCCCGGTTTCGCCGCCCCGTTGTTCCCGGGGACCAGCTCCGTTTTTTTGCCCATCGACAGGCGAGGCTGGGCGACATCCACCGTTTTGCCGTCCGCGCCGTCGTGGAAGGAGAGGTCGTCGCCGAGGGGGAGCTGGACCTTGCGTGTCGTTAGAAACCATCCCTCCAAATCCACTTGCGTGAGAGGAAACGATGGCCGGTAAAACCGCGCGTCGTATGATCCAAACGGGAACGATTCTGTCGATCTTGTTCTTGCTCGCTGGGTGCGCTCACACCTGGAGCCCGAAACAGGCTCCTCCAGTGCCGATGAATTCAGTTGGCCCGTTGGGCCCCGGTCTCTCTGTCCACCTCGTCAACGACCAGCCTTTGACTACACCGCAGCTGTTCGCGGCATTAGGCGGGCACACACACTTCGCTAATTACAACGAGTGGACGGACTTCTTCATCCGGTACTGGGGAGAGGAGCTGATGAAACGGGGTGTTGCCGTCGGCCCACAGAGCAGGAACTCGATCTCCGTGAAGTTGGACGATTTCCGGTACTACCAGGGGTTCGCCAAGCTCAGGACCAACATGAAGATTCACCTCTCAAGTTCGGACAACACGTGGAGGAAGGACATCGAGGAGACGGACACATCAGGGTGGAGCATGGGTAGGGCCTTTGGGAGCGTCATTTACCACACGGTGGAAAAGTTAATGCGGGACCCGGAAGTACTCGGTCGGATGAAGCCGTAACATGAAGAAATGTTTATGAAAATACCTTTTCCCATCGGAGCGTTTTTCCTCTTTCATTCTTTTGCGGTACCCGCGACCCGGCTCCGGGAGAGCCTCACGATGTCCCGAGGATGATGAAGGCAGTCCCCTGTGCTCTGTGCGGGGAGAATGAGCCGAAACCGATTGCGACATCGAATGTTTTCCGGATCGTCCGGTGTCGCCGTTGTGGCCTCGTATATGTGAACCCGCGCCCGCTCGTGGAGGATATTCGTCCCCTTTACGCAAATTATCACGCACGCGGGGGTGGCGATGAGCGTTCTTGGGATCGAATGATGCTCGGTGTATTTCAGGAGTCGGCGGATCTGCTGGCTCACACCCCCAACGACCACGGTTCCGGCCGAATTCTGGATGTTGGGTGCGGATACGGCGGATTCATCGACATGATGCGATCTCGTGGTTGGAATGCGGAGGGGGTAGATCCGTCTCCTGCTCCCATCGCTGCAGCGGCGGGGAAGGGACTCTCGGTACGGTTGGGGACATTGGAAGATCTTGATGCGCCGAAAGGATATTACTCCGCGGTTACCATGTTCTACGTCCTTGAGCATTTACCGGACCCGATAGGGGCTTTACGGAAGGTTTCCGGGATTCTCTCGCCGGGGGGGATATTGCTGGTCCGTGTCCCTCACACGACCCCCATCGTCCGGATGCTTTCTCCCTTCGGCTTCGGTACATCGCTCTACGACGCCCCGTACCATCTTTATGATTATTCCCCTTCTGTCCTCCAGAGGATGCTGAAGGAGGCGGGTTTCGTGGCAACGCGCACGTTTCCAGGAAAACCGACCCGTCCATCCCGCTTCGGCCCGTTCGTCGCTTCGGTTCTCTTCGGGGCTGTTGCGAGAGCGCTATATGCGGTCAGTGGCGGCAGGTTCCTCCTTCCCGGAGTAAGCAAGACCACCATCGCGCGAAAGCCCGACTGAATGGTGACTCGTGCTCTTCTCGCGCTGGCTCGCGCGATCGATGCCGGCCCAAGGAAGATCGTTGTCGCCTGCCTGCTCGCAGCCGCTCTTTCCGCGATTGTCGTGGCCCGCATGCCGATCAGGACGGATCTGTTGGACGCCCTTCCGGAGGGGAACCCGACAATCCGCGCATTTCGGGAGTTCCTCGATGATTTCGGGATGATGGACGGCCTGGTCCTGGTGGTATCGTCCCGCGATCCGTCCCCGGAGGGCCTGATCACGGCGGTGGAGGCGGTTGGAGAGGCGCTTTCCGTTTCCCCCCTGATCGCATCGGTCGACTACAACCTCATACGCTCAGGGGGCGGGCTCGTTGCAAAGCATTTCCAGGTCTACCTTGATGGACCGGCGGTTGCCCAACTCTCGGAGCGACTGTCCCCGGAGGGGATTCATCGGCAGATCCGGAGGAACCTGGAGGCGCTCCTGGCTCCGCTGGCTTCTCCGGTGGATGCGGACTTGATCTCCCGCGATCCGTTGAACCTCCGGGAGATTGTCCGGGGGAGCCTGCTCCGGCGGGCGGTTCCAAGGGGGCTTGACCTGTCTACGGGCTATTACATGGACGCGGACAGAACGTTCGTCCTCGTAATGGCGCGACCGAAGGGGTCCGCGCGGGATATGGCCTTCGTCGGGAAACTGTACCGGGAGGTGGCCGGGATCGCGGCGAAGGTCTCCGACGAGGCAGGGCCGGAGAGTGAGGTCCAGGTGAGGCTGGCCGGGGGGTACGCGCGTGCCGCGGAGGCGTCCGCCACGATCTGGCGGGACATGGTGTTTTCCTTCTGCACCTCTTTCGTTCTCGTCCTGTTGCTCATTTATTTGGCGTTCCGCCCGCCTCTCGTCATCCTTGGCGCCATCGTCCTGACGCTGTTCACCGCCCTCTCGTGGACGCTTCTATTCGCTTACCTGCTGTACGGGGGCCTGAACATCGTTACCAGCATTGTCGCCGCGATGCTCATCGGCCTGTACGTCGATTACATGATCCACATCTATCACCGGTTCGACGAGGAATTGCATCAGGGAAGATCACCCTTGCAGGCTTTGGAGACTACCTTCTCCGGGACGGGAAAAGCGCTCCTCAGCAGCTCGACGACAAGCTCCGTCGCCTTCTTCTCCGTGGTCGTGACCAGTTTCCGAGGTCTCCATGAGCTCGGGGTGGTGGCAGGGTTCGGTGTCCTGCTCTGCCTGCTCTCCACGTTCCTCGTGATGGGTTCCCTCCTCTCCTGGCTGGCGAAGGCTTCCCCGTCTCGTCTCGCGGCGGGGCGCCCCGGCGGTATCCGGACGGGATGGGCGGAGAGGCTCGTCGAAAAGCGAGGCGGTGCCGTAGCGGCCGTTTTCTCGGTGCTTCTCCTGCTGGCGATCGCGGGAGCCGCGCGCTCCCGATTCGACGCAAGCATCGACGCCGTCGGTCTCAAGAACAGCACGGTCCAGACGGTCGAGCGGGCGATCGAGGAGAAGGTCGGGAGGAGAGGCGAGCCGCTCTTTCTCGTGGCGCGGGCGAGCAACGACGAACGTCTCGCCGGGGATTTCGACACCCTCGATCGGTGGGGAGAGCGATGGCGGAGGACCGGGGTGGTGGGAACATTTTCCTCTCCCGCGATGTTGGTGCCCCCTCCGTATCATCAGATGGAGTCCCTGAAGTTACTCACCGCTGCCGGTCTTCCGGGACGGTACGCCGGTCCCGATCTCGAGAAGACGATCCGTCGGGAAATGGAGATGCAGGGAATGGTGCCGGGGGATGATCTTTCCCCATACGCCTCCGGTATCGCCGGCGCCATTGCCCGGGAAGGGACCGTGGACCTGGCCGAGCTCGCCCGGTCGGGAGACCCGCGAGCGTCTTACTTCTACAACAAATCCCGAACTGCGATCGCTGCCCACATGACCCCTCCCGGTCCCCGGTGGGAACGACAGGCGCTATCCGCCATGAAGGATGACGTGCACGCGATGGGTCCGGACTTCGTCCTGACCGGTCCGGCGCTGATCTTCGAGGAAATCCGTTCCTCCATCCTATGGGAGAGCGCTCTTGCCGTCCTCATATCGTTCGCCGCAAATTGGATCATCGTGTGGCTTCACTTCCGGCGCCTCCGCAACGTGGCGCTGGTGATGGTACCGGTGACGGCGGGAGCGATACTCACCGGGGGCACGATGGGGGCGATCGGCATCCCCTTCAATTTTTTCAACGTGGCGGGGATCGCACTCGTCTTCGGGTTCGGGGTCGATTATGGAATCTATATGATGCAGGCCCACAGGGACGGCCCGGGAGGGAGCGGTGCGGAGGCGCTCCACCGGACGGGGGGGAGCATCATGCTCTGCGCGGTCACCACGGTGGCATCGTGCGGCAGCCTCATCACTTCGAATTACCGGGGGCTGGCGTCGATCGGTGCAGTGCTGTGCCTCGGGGCGGCGTTCTGCCTTCTCTCCACGGTCCTCCTGCTTCCTTGCCTGCTCCGGTACGCCGATCGCCCGGGGAGGCAACCATGACTTGGGATGCCGTCGTTATCGGTAGCGGCGCGGGGGGGCTGTCGTGCGCAGCGATGTTGGCTGCGGCGAGGAGAAAGGTGATTGTTCTCGAACAGGGGGGAACCCCAGGCGGATACCTTGCTTCTTTTCGCAGGGGACGGTTCACCTTCGATGCGGCGGTCGACTGCATCGCTGGTTTGGATTCCGGGGGGATCTTCACCCGGATACTGAAGGAACTCGGGATCGACGAAAAGCTTCAGAGGATCCGGCTGGATCCGATCCGCGTGAGTCTGTTCCCTGGGTTGACGGTGCGCGTCGACGCCCGGCTGGAAGAATACATCGAACGTTTGGTTCGTCTTTTCCCGGCGGAACGTCAGGGGATCGAGGATCATTTTCAACGCGCGGGCAAGATGTATGACGATCTCGAAAAGATGACGAACGATCTGTTCGAGGAACCGGGGGCGGCATGGCATCTTCCGTCCATCCTCGGTCTCTACCGGGACCTCTCGTATTCCGAATTTCTGGACTGCGACATCCGGGACCGCAGGCTTTCAGCGGTCCTCTCGGACCGTTGTCCTTTTCTCGGGCTTTCCCCCCACCGCGTATCCGCGGTCAGAATGGTTTCCCTTGTCATGAGTTACTTCCGCTCCGGAGCTTTTCGTCCCGCGGGGGGCCACCAGCGCCTCGCTGATCTCCTGGTGAAGGGGATCCGGAGCAAGGGGGGGGAATTCCTTCCCGGGAAAGCGGTGAAGACGATACTCGTCGAGGGGGGGCGGTGCACACGGGTCGTCACCGAAGACGGCGATGAGTTCATCGCGCAGCACGTGGTTTCCAACGCGGATCCACACGAAGCCTTGTTCCGGTTCAATAGAGATGCAAGCCAAGGGGTGCTTGTTGGAATGCCGATCGACCACCAGGTATCCCCGTCGTTTTTCGTCCTCTACGCGGCCGTCTCGGGGGAGTTGTCTCCACCGGAAGGCGCATCGAGCATAGGGGCGTTCGACAGTTTCGACCTTGACGCTCTCCTGAATCCGTACCTTCCGTTCCGGGAGACGGAATCCCTCGGGATCTCCGTACCAACGATGACCGATTCCTCCCTTGCTCCAGTGGGGAACCACCTGGTCATCGCGCACGAACTGGTCCCGTCCGGGTTTTCAGCTGACTGGAACCGGGACAAGGATGCTTTGGCCGAACAGTTGCTCCGGAAGGCTGAGCGGGTTCTGCCGGGGATGTCCGCCCGGCTTGTCCATTTCGAAGCGGCCACGCCGCTGACGATGGCAAGGTATACGCGGAACCACGGTGGGGCGGCCTTCGGTTGGGAACAGACACCGGAGTTCCCCAAGTTCCGTCATGGGGTTCCCAACCTGCACCTGGTGGGGCACTGGACAGGAACGGGCGGGGGGGTACTGGCCGCCGCCTGTTCGGGGGTCCGGGCCGCCCGGCGGGTCATCAAGGATACTGAATGAGAGAGATCGATACGACATGCGTCGTTATCCCCGCCTACAACGCGGAGGGTACGGTGGGCGCGGTGGTGCGGGGCGCTCTCGCCTTTCTGGAGACGGTGATCGTCTGCGACGACGGTTCGACCGACGACACGGCGCGGGTCGCGCAGGAGGCGGGCGCGGTGGTGATCCGGCTTCCGGAAAACCGGGGGAAAGGCCACTGCCTGCGCCTGCTGTTCGCGGAAGCGCGGAGAAGGGGATTCGACGCGGTCGTCTCGCTGGATTCCGACGGGCAGCACGATTCCGCGGACATCCCACGGTTTCTCGACGCTCATCGGAACGATCCCGGATCCATCATCGTCGGATCGAGGATGGCCGATGAAGATGCGATTCCGGTCCACCGAAGAAATTCCATGCTGGTCGCAAGGTTCTACGTCTGCCTCGCGGCCAACCGCTACATCGATGACACTCAATGCGGTTATCGCCTGTATCCATTGTCGGTTGTGGAGTCCCTGGCCCTCCGAAAGGAACGGTACGTCACCGAAACCGAACTTCTCGTGAAATCCGGGGATTCGGGAGTTTCGATCCATTCGTTGCCGATCCGTGCCGTCTATCCGCCGGATCAGAAGACGCACTTCCGTTCCGTACCGGATGTGGCGGCCATCTCCGTGTACGTGATCTCGTACTTGATGGTGAAGTGGGCGATTGAGGCGTTCCGCCCGGGAACGAAGCACACCTATTGTGGGGCCGGGAAGGGGAGAGACCGGTTCGGTAAATCCCCTCGATCGGATCGGGCGTTCGAGGTACTCACGTTGTTCACCTGCATGCCTTTGAGCGTTCTTTACGGGCTCTCTTATTACCTCATGCTGGGGGTCGGGATTCGCTCGTTCGAAGGGTTGCGCCAGTGTGGTATTCCCGTATGGAGAATTTTCTTTTCAACCATTCTCTTGCCAATTCTCCTCGTCGTTTCAATAATTGACCTTGCAGGCAATCGCTGCGGTCTTCGTCCGGACCTGACTTCGGGATTCGTGAAAAAATGCTACCCGAATCTATGGGGGTAACCAGCCCTCTATTACCGGTCCACCCGTATCCCAGTGTGGGAATCCTCCCGTAGTCTCCAAAGAATCAAGCGGACTTCCCCCACCATTTCTGCACCGTCCGCTTTGTGCGCCTCGCCGGATAGATAGAAAGCTCCCCGTTACTCGGGCAGTTTTGAGACGAGCCCTCCGAAATAATTGGAGATTGTAACGGCGTCGGATTGCATCTTCGCAATGATCTGCGATCCCGTGGGAGCTGTCCAATCCATCCCGTACCCGGTGTACTTGATCAAAACTTCCTTCGTCTCCGGATCTTCGAGGCTTTGCACCAGGAAGAACCTGCTCTTCCCCGCCCCGAAACCGATGAGCCACCTCTTCGCCGTGCTTCCGAAGTGGACCATCGAGTCTGACTTGCAAACGAGGTATTTTCCGGTCTGCTTCGCTTCTTCCTCCTTCAAGGTTACGACCGGGAATCGGTTCTTGGCCTCGAGGGAACTCCTCACCTGGGACCGGATGGTCGCCTGCAGTTCCGACAGGGCAGCATCGACCTTCTCGCTCCGATTCGCAGTCGTGGCCATAACCGGATCGAGTATAAGGACGGCCTTGTACCCTGCCAGCTTGGCGTTTGGGGAAATGTAAGTTCTGTCTTCGTGACTTCCATTGGCCGGTTCCTTGGCCGTGCTGCGTTTGGCTGCGTCCCCGCCGGCGAAGACAACGGCGATCGTGCCAGCCATCGCAATGCCAACTGACAGAAGCAGGATTGCGGCGCGTTTCATCATATCGATTCTCCTCCTTTGAGGCGAAGGTCACATTCAGGCGCCCCCCCGCCGTTAGTCCCCGTAAACGACGACGGTTTCCTGCGTGTAGAGTCCGTAGAGGACCTGGAATATTTCCGAGTCCATGTGGTTCATCGTAGTGAGACCGCCGTTCTTTGCCGCGGCGGAAACTCCTGCATCTCCCCAGGAGACAAGCCACAGCACCGTATGCCTCGAGGCCCGCCCCTCCTTTTTCCCGAGAAATGTGTTGTCCAAGTGAATATCCATGGGGGACTTGTAGTTCGCATACAGTTTCATGCAACCCGCTGAAAGAAGCGCCACGACGAGTATCGACACGAGGAATCTTCCCATGTTCACAGACTTCCTCAGGATCACATTCCTACGTCAACGTCGATTCGTGACGATTCCGCCAGTGGGTTCGCCGCCGTACCGTAGACGTGAACCGTGTGGCGCGTCCAGAAACCTAAGATATAGCTTCTTGTCTCCAGGTCGGCGTAATGGATCGTTTCGATCCCCCCTCTTTTGGCGATCTCGCCGATAGCGTTGTCGTCCCATAGGATTGAGACATATTGGAACTGGATCTGTTTCATAGTGCCGCTCGCGGCACCCGTTGGGGCAACGTCCACGGCGCCCCGATGACGGGACAGGGGTCGTACCGTGTGGGTGTACAGGAGACCGAAGCTTCGATAGGTGTAAAGACTCCCCAGGCTTCCGCAGCCGGAGAGGAGCAGAACCGGCGCAAAGGCAAGGGCGGCGAGGCGTTTTCCTGGCACCGCGGATCCTCGATCAATCGCCGTAAACGATGGTGGTCTCTTTCGTGTAAAGCCCGAAAAGGAAGTTCTGGATTTCCACATCCATGTGATTGACCGTGACCAGGCCGCCGTTCTTCGCTGCGGCCGCGACCCCTGCGTCCCCCCAGGAGACGAGCCAGAGCACCGAATGAGTTGATGCCCGGCCCTCCTTCTTTCCCAAGATGGTTTTATTCAGGTCGGTGCTCAGGGGGGCCACCACATTCGAATAAAGGCACCCCGTCAGAAGGAACCCCGCCGCAAGGATGGCAAACACGGGTCTCTTGGTATTAATTTCCTTCTCCCTTTCAACGGTCGTAAAACGGCGGGTTTCCGGTATGCCCGCGCTCCGTTTCGAATGATCATACATTTCCGGTACCGTCCCGCACAATACCTTTGTCCCGGGAAGGTGTAAAGAGGCGGAGGCTGCCGGTGGGCGTGGAATTCGAGGACACAGACCCCTCGCAGTCGTTACATGTCAAACGGGAATCATGGGGGGGGAAGCCGCACGTACCGAGAAACCTGTGCGAACAAACGGGTGGACCGATCATGGTGGGATGATCGTGAATAACCCGTCACCTCGGCTGTTTGACGGTACACTACATCGAGGGAAAACTCATTGGCTCCGATGGAGGTTGTCAGGATGACCCCTACGATTACAGCGAAGATGAGCAGATATATCGTCGCAACTACATTGAGGAGGAGGCGTGTGAAGAAGAGTTTCCCAGATGACCCGGCTCCCGAGGTAGATGCCGACGGATTAACTCATGGCCGGGGAGGTGGAATCCTCACCGATTCCAAGCGCCTCCGGATTCCGCCGGATTCCGCGCTTGTTCCGGGCGGTAATGGTGGTCTAAAATGATCGGATGCACACCATCCTGCTCAAGGTCACGGCCCTCTTTTACCTCGTCGGGGCGCTGGCGTACCTCCACTTCATCTTCACGCTGAACGAACGAAGCGCGAAGCTCGGGCGGATGCTGCTGCTGATCGGCGCGATCCTCCACGGGGCGGGGTTCGTCGCGCGCTACTTCGCCGCCGGATACACCCCGATCACGAGCCTCTTCGAGTCGCTCTCCTTCTCCGCCTTCGCGATCGTGTGCGTCTTCCTCGCCTTCGAGCTCAGGTACCACCTCCGGGTGCTCGGCGCGTTCGTGGCGCCGCTGGCCTTCGCGTTCAGCGTCTCCGCCGCCTTCCTCCCGGGGGAGGTCCGGGCGCTGGCTCCCGCGCTCAACTCGTACTGGCTCCCCGTCCACGTGGTGCTTCTTTTCTTCGGCAACGCCGTCTTCGCCGTGGCGTTCGGCGCGGGGATCATGTACCTGCTGATGGAGAGGGAGCTGAAGACCAAGAAAATGGGGGCGATCTTCAAGCGCCTCCCGTCCCTGAACGTCCTCGACGACATCAACTACCGGTGCCTGACGATCGGTTTCCCCCTGCTCACCCTGGGGGTCATCACGGGATCTATCTGGGCGGAGTACGCCTGGGGCTCGTACTGGAGCTGGGATCCGAAAGAGGTCTGGTCCCTCATCACGTGGCTGCTCTACGCCGCGCTGCTCCACGGACGGATGACCGTCGGCTGGCGCGGCCGCAAGGCGGCGATCCTCGCCATCGTCGGGTTCTGCGCGGTCCTGTTCACCTTCCTCGGCGTGAACCTTCTCCTGCCGGGTCTGCACACCTACTCGAACCTTTCCGGCTGATGGAACGGCGAAACATCGTATGAGCGAGATCGTCATCGTCGGCTTGAACCACCGGACCGCGCCGGTGGAGGTCCGGGAGCGCCTGGCGTTCCCTGCGGACACGGTGGGGCACGCCCTCCGGGGGCTGCGGGAGCGCGACGGCATCTCGGAAGGGGTGATCCTCTCCACCTGCAACCGCGTCGAGGTCTGCGTCCTTTCGGAAACGGGATACAAGGGCGTGGAGCACGTGAAGGATTTTCTCGCCGGGTTCCACGGCGTGCCCGTAGGCGAGCTGTCGGGCCACCTCTACCACCATTTCGGGGAAGAGGCGGTGCGGCACCTGTTCCGCGTCTCCAGCAGCCTCGACTCGATGGTGCTCGGGGAGCCGCAGATCCTCGGCCAGGTGAAGGACGCCTACGGGTACGCCTGCGAGTTCAAGGCGATCGGGCCGGTCCTCGACAAGTTCTTCACGAAGGCGTTTTCGGTCGCCAAGCGGGTGCGCACCGAAACGCGGGTCGCGAACAGCGCCGTCTCGGTCTCGTACGCCGCCGTGGAACTCGCGAAGAAGATCCTGGGCGACCTCCCGGACAAGGTGGTGATGCTGATCGGGGCGGGGGAGATGTGCGAGCTGGCGGCTCGGCACCTGCTCTCCGCCGGCGCCAAGGGGATCCTCGTCACGAACCGGACCTTCGAGCGAGCCGTTCGCCTCGCCGGGGAGTTCGACGGCACGGCCGTGCGGTTCGAGGAGCTGGCCGTCCACCTGAAGCGCGCCGACATCATTCTATCCTCGACCGGGGCCCCGCACTTCATCCTGAAGCGGGAAGACGTGGAGGCGGTCATACGGATCCGCAGGAACCGGCCGATGTTCTTCATCGACATGGCGGTGCCGCGCGACATCGACCCGGACGCCAACGAGATCGACAACGTCTACGTCTACGACATCGACGACCTGAACAACGTGATCGAGACGAACCTCGAGGAGCGGCAGCGCGAGGCTGCGCTGGCCGAGGAGATCGTCGTCACCGAGGTGGCGTGGTTCCGCCGCTGGCTCGATTCGCAGCAGGTGACCCCGACGATCGTCTCCCTGCGGCGCAAGTTCGACGAGGTGCGGCAGGCCGAGGTGGCCAAGGCGCTCTCCGCGCTGGGAACGGCCGACCCGAAGACGCGGAAGGTGGTCGAATCCCTCGCCTCCTCGATCCTCAACAAGGTGCTCCACTCCCCGATCTCCTCGCTGAAGCGCGAGGTCGACGGGAGGAGCCCGATGGAGATGGTGACGGCGGTGCGGGAGATCTTCGACCTCCCGGAAGAGGAAGCGGAAGAGGCGGCGGAAGCTTTGGTGCGCCCCCCCGAACAAGGAGGAAACGTTGGCAGGCAGTGACATCATCCGGCTCGGGAGCCGTGGGAGCACCCTCGCCCTCTGGCAGGCGGAGCACGTCCGGGCCGAGGTCGAGCGGTTCACCGGGAAAAAGGTGGAGATCACCAGGATCAAGACGACGGGCGATGTGATCCTCGATGTCCCGCTGTCGAAGGTGGGCGGGAAGGGGCTCTTCGTCAAGGAGATCGAGGAGGCGCTGCTGGCGAACCGGATCGACCTCGCCGTCCACTCGATGAAGGACGTCCCCACCGA
Organism: Deltaproteobacteria bacterium; assembly: GCA_023489025.1. The sequence goes on from JAMDCN010000085.1 coordinate 14,230, forward strand.
TCTCCCCGACGGGCTCGAGATCTCCTGCATCACGCGGCGGGAGGACCCGCGCGACGCCTTCCTGTCCGTGAAGCACGCGCGGTTCGAGGACCTTCCGGTCGGCGCCCGCGTGGGGACGAGCTCCCTACGCCGGCAGACCCAGCTCCTGGGCCTGCGCCCCGACCTTTCGATCGATCAGTTGCGGGGTAACCTCGACTCGCGCATCCGGAAGATGGAGGAGGGGAAATATGATGCGATCCTCCTCGCCGCCGCGGGGCTTCGCCGGCTCGGGTGGGACGGCAAGATCCGTCAATATATTCCCGCCGACGTTTCCATCCCTGCGATCGGGCAGGGGGCGCTCGGGATCGAGATCCGGAGCGACGACGAAAGAACCCGCGAGGCCGTGGCGTTCCTGGACGACCGGGAGACGTCCCTTGCGGTCCGGGCGGAGCGCGGTTTCCTGAAGCGGCTCGAAGGCGGGTGCCAGGTCCCGATCGCGGCGCACGGAACGGTGACCGGGGACACGGTCGCCCTCTCGGGGCTGATCGGGAAGCCCGACGGCTCCCTGATTCTGCGCGGAAGCCGGAGCGGATCCGTCTCCGACCCGGAGGCGGTCGGAGTCGCGCTGGCCGGGGAACTCCTGCTGCAAGGCGGCAGGGAGATCCTCGACGAGGTGTACCGGCAGTCCGGTTCGTGAAGGGATGACGCTCTCGGGGAAACGGATCCTCGTCACGCGCAGCGTGGAGCAGGCCGGCGAACTGGCCGCCCTGGTCCGCGGCGCCGGCGGCGTTCCGGTCCTCTTCCCCACGATCCGGCTGACGCATCCCGAGGTTTGCGGCCCCCTCGACCGGGAGATCGGGCGCCTCTCCTCCTTCGACTGGATCCTCTTCGTAAGCGCCAACGCGGCCCGGTTCTTCTGCGAGCGCGCGGCCCGGCTCGGGGTCGGCTCCTGGCCGGGGACCCTCCGTGTGGCCAGCGTGGGGCCGGGGACGACGAAGGAGCTCGCGACACGGGGCGTAGCGGTGCACCGGACGGCGGAAAAGCACACCGCCGAGGGGCTCTTCGGGGCGCTCCTGCCCGTGGGGATCCGGGGGAAGCGGTTCCTGCTGCCGCGCGCCGAGGAGGGAAGGGAGACCCTGCCCGACGCGATCGCCCGGGAAGGCGGAGATGTGGTGAGCGTCGTCGCCTACCGGAACGGCCTCGCGGAGAAGGACGAGGCGGTGGCCGCGGAGATCGTCTCCCGCCCGCCCGACGTCTGCACCTTCGCGTCGCCCTCGGCGTTCCGGAATCTCTTCCTTCTCCTCGGGGAGGAGGCGACGAGGAGCGTGCTTTCCCGGACGCGCATCGCGGTGATCGGCGAGGTGACCGCGCGGGCCGTGGAACGCAGGGATTTCCGGGTGGACATCGTGCCCGAAACGTATACGCTGAAAGGGATGGTGGACGCCGTCCAGGCGTTCTTCGCCGCCCACCGATCGGCCGACCCAAGGTAACGGTCGACTGCTCCAGGAGGGATCCGATGCAATACCCCGAATACCGGCCCCGCCGCCTGCGGCGGAACGAGACGCTGCGCCGGATGGTCCGCGAGACGAAGCTCTCCGTGGACGACCTGATCTACCCGCTCTTCGCCGCCGCCGGGAAGGGGATCCGCACGGAAGTCTCCTCGATGCCCGGGGT
>JAMDCN010000085.1:15892-17078 GCA_023489025.1 Deltaproteobacteria bacterium
TGAAAGGGATGGTGGACGCCGTCCAGGCGTTCTTCGCCGCCCACCGATCGGCCGACCCAAGGTAACGGGCGGTCGCGGAGTGTAGCGTCTCGCAAATAGCCTGAAGCATCGAGAGCGTCGATGCGCCGCGCCAGCGAGGCGCACGAGTGAAGACGTACCGGGAGAGTACGGCGAACGAGCGCAACGATGCTGGAGCGGATGCAGCGGCGCTCGAATGCCAGGATATTTGCGAGACGCTGCACTAGGAGGAATCCGATGCAATACCCCGAATACCGGCCCCGCCGCCTGCGGCGGAACGAGACGCTGCGCCGGATGGTCCGCGAGACGAAGCTTTCCGTGGACGACCTGATCTACCCGCTCTTCGCCGCCGCCGGGAAGGGGATCCGCAAGGAAGTCTCCTCGATGCCGGGGGTGTTCAACTTCTCCGTCGAGAACCTCGTCAAGGAGGCGCGAGAGGTCGCCGCGCTCGGCATCCCCGCGGTCCTGCTGTTCGGCCTCCCCGCGAAAAAGGACCCCCTCGGCAAGGACGCGTACTCCGACAAGGGGATCATCCAGACCGCGGTGCGGGCGATCAAGGACGCGGTCCCCGGCCTCATGGTGGTCACCGACGTCTGCTTCTGCGAGTACACCGACCACGGCCACTGCGGGATCCTGAAAGGGACCGAGGTCGACAACGACGCGACGCTCGAGATCCTCGCGAAGAGCGCCGTTTCGCACGCGAAGGCGGGGGCGGACATCGTCGCCCCCTCCGACATGATGGACGGACGCGTCGGCGCGATCCGGAAGGCGCTGGATCGCGGCGGGTATTCGCAGGTTCCCATCATGTCGTACGCCGCGAAGTACGCCGGCGGATTCTACGGCCCGTTCCGGGAAGCCGCGGGGAGCGCCCCAAGCTTCGGGGACCGGCGCTCCTACCAGATGGACCCGCCTAACGCGCGGGAAGCGTTGCGGGAAGTCGCCCTCGACGTGGCGGAGGGAGCCGACATCGTGATGGTCAAGCCCGCCCTGGCGTTCCTCGACATCATCTACCGCGTCCGCCGGGCCTTCAACCTTCCGGTCGCGGCGTACAGCGTGAGCGGGGAGTACGCGATGGTGAAGGCGGCGGCGAAGCTCGGGTGGATCGACGGGGACCGCGTCACGATGGAGATCCTCGTTTCGATCAAGCGGGCAGGCGCCGACCTGATCT
>JAMDCN010000138.1 GCA_023489025.1 Deltaproteobacteria bacterium
CTTGGCCAGGACGCCTTTCTTTTCATTATTGAATCTCCCCCTGGGGCCATGGGGAGCCGGATACTCCGAATCGATGTTGTACCTCCTGCGATGCACATCATGATGGGTGCTGATCGTGATGCAGGAAGGACAACCGTACTGGATCCAATACGCCTCTTCGCTGCCCACCTCGGGCAGGTACTTCTCGAAGATGTCCATCGCCTTCTCCTGGACTTCCACATGCCAGCCCGCCTCAGGTGACCTGTGGCCTTGGAGCTCGGAGCCGACATTGGGCACCCATGGAAGGAACAGCATGGCGGTACCCTTCTCCGCCATGATCTTGCATCCTTCCAGGATGCTATCCTTGGGCTCGAGGCCAACCACCATGGCCGACCAGGAGTTCCCTCTTCCCCAATGTTTCACTGCGGTTTCACATCCCTTTATGAAATACTCCTGCCCGTACCTCTTGGTCTTTCCGGGGCACATCGCCTTGAAAATGTTCGGATCCCAGATCTCGATATTCGTGAACATGGCCTGGATCCCGGTGTTCTTCAATCTCTCCAACTGACCCAGGTCTTCCGGCGGTGAAATATTGTCCGTGCCGGGAATCTTTTCAAGGCCAGTGTGCTTTTTGATCGCCTCGAAAATCGCAATGTGTTCTTCAACGGTCGTCTTTCCCGCCGGTGGCTGTCCCGCGCTGATCACGATATGAAAATCGATTCCCTCCGCCAGCATCGCGGCGGCGACCTCTCCCACCTCATCCGCCTTTTTCCGGATGACGGCTTTATTGTCATACGCGTCCATCCCCGGATTCATATTGCAGAATTTGCAGGGACCTCCCCCTCCATCCACCCAGTTCGAACAGAAGAGAGGACAACATGCCATCAGTCCATGTTTTCCTCTCAACGTTCCAACGGTCTTCATGGGAGTCCCGGAACTGGTATTCTTGCTGTAATATTCCGGGCGCTCGACAAACTCTATCGGGCAGACAAACTTGCCGTTTTTTTCCAGGTACGTGATTCCGTCATTTTTCCGGATCCAATAAGGTGACTCCGGGTTCCACCGGAAGTCGACGATGGTTCCTTTGGGGAACACAATGTAGTCCGGTATGTTTTTCAGCCCGCTCTGCTTCTGGAGGTCGTACACAAACAGCCACCACACCTTTTCCATGATCGTTTCGCCGACCCCCTCGCACGCGGCCGGTTCGATGTTCGCTCCATCGACAAGCAATCCTGCTTTGTGATGAATCTCCTGGTCCAAGGTCAACCATGCCATTGAAATATCTCCTCCTTATTTTTTACTTCAACGTATCCATCGAAACGTCAGCTACACACAGCGGTGTTACAAGCCACGCAGGATCGTGGTGCAATCCGACGCGTTGCTTGGTCAGCCTGCGGGTCGAGGGGAATCGGTAGTCTTTCCGCTGTGTCGTAATGCCGGTTGGATTTGCCCACATGGAAACGCTCATGGGAAACTGGCCTTTCGGTCAAGAGAACAGCCAAACTGATCGAGCGGACTCGGCAAGGCCTCGCAAGAACTGGGGCTGCGCCCCTTTTCAACTTGGCTTGCCATCTTCTTATAGTTGAACGATATTTGGCAATGTTAATGCTACAAGAGATGCCCTGTCAAGAAATTTAACTGCATCGACGCCGGTCATGTCAGTTCGTTGATGTATATTCGGGCAGGGATTGATGTCGGTTCAACCGCCGGGTTGCTTAGATTCACTGCAGCCTCTCTCTACGCGGAGTGTGTTTCATGTTTGGGTAGGATGCCCATCGTGGTGGACTTCATTGCTTCAGGGAGTGGCTCGAAGAGGCTGGACGTGGGAACGCTGTTTATCGAGCCGGGCAGTCCTTGGGAGAACAGATATATCGAGTCGTCACCGGGAAACTGCGGGACAAGTTGCTGAACCGGGAGATATTCTACACGCTGAAGGAGGACCGTGTCCTGATCGAGCAATGGCGGCAACACTACAACTGAGTTAGACCGTTCCGCAGTCACCATTGTCGGTCCTTCCGATTTACTCCTCGCGCAGGACGCGAAACGCCTCGACATCGAGAATGCTTCCGCTGCGCTCCTCGCGCCAGACCGCTTCCACCCGCGCGCCGCACCGGATCTTGTCTTCCGCATCGGCCGTGATTACGTGGGCCAGCAGGGTGTCCGCGCCGTCTAACCGGACCAGGCCGTAGATGACCGGCTCAGGGATGTGCGGCATCTCGGGAACTCCAGCCGGGACGGAGGCGAAGCTCTCCAGCGTCCCCCGCGGCCCGACCGGTACATACCGGTCGATCGGTTTCCAGCAGCGCCCGCAGAAGGATAGCGGCAGGACGTTCTTCCGGCCGCAACTCCCGCAGACGCTGGCGTAAAAGAGCTTGCTCTTGAGCCCCAGCAGGAACCGGGTCACCGCACGCCCCGCGACATAGGAATACGGAAGCTCTATCTTCTGCCGCACCGTGGCGGCAATGGCACCGGTCGGATTCGTCGTCTGGTTATTCATGGGGTTCGTCCACCAACCGAAAATTGATGATGTCTTGCAAGTTCCCCTGACGCTCCGTACGGATGTTCGCCTTCACCCGGCGACCTACGCGTACTTTGGTCTCGTCGGTCTCGTCCACGAAATGGAAGATGCCGGTCGCAGCGCCATCCAGCCGGATGATCCCCATCCCGTACGGCACCGGACGCTGTTTGCCGGTCATGGGATCTACGAAGGGCAGCCGAATGACCGTGGCGCCCACCAGTACGCCCTCATCGCTTAGCGTGACCCACTCGGTCATCGGCTCGAAGCAGATGCCGCAAACCGGTCGCGGAGGGATGTACACGCGCCGGCACTCCGGGCAACGCACCCCCGTCAATCGGCCATGATCCTTGAGTTCCTGAAAGAAGCGCGTCGCGTATTCACCCACCGCGTACTCGAATTCCATCTTCATCAGGAAAGGGACGCGGATGCTTTCCCCTCCCGCGATCGGTTTGGTTCCCACGCGCGTCTCCTTCAGCTCGGGCTGTCGCTCAGGATAAAGGCGTCGCTCCAGGCATTCCCGCCGTAACTACACACAAGGGCGGTGCGGACCTTCTTCGGCACCTGGTGCGCACCGGCCTTCCCCATCACCTGCATCGCCCCTTCCGCCACACGGATCATCGCGGTGGCGCCGATCGGATTCGTGCACAATACGCCGCCGGACGGGTTCACCGGCAGCTCGCCCTCCATCGACGTCACTCCCGCATCGATCAGCTTCCCCCCCTGGCCGCGTTCGCAGAAAGCAAGGTTCTCGTACATCGCCGCCTATTACTACGTCGCATCC
>JAMDCN010000011.1 GCA_023489025.1 Deltaproteobacteria bacterium
TCGGATTTTCTGATTCCTCCGCAGATCTACCAGCGGGTGCTCCGGTCCGTTCCCCAGTCGACCGAGGAAGTCCAGGTTGTCGCGAGCGAGCTCGGCATCGCGCCCGGAATCGTCGTCGGCCGCTTGCAGCACGATGGGAAAATTCCGAGGAATTACTTTAACGATCTGAAGCGCCATGTCGACTTCGATCTGTGCGCTTATTTCAGATCGGTTCCAGATCGATAAGCGCCTGCTGAAAAAGGCGGGACACCAATGACGGAATGCCTCGCACATGTCTCGGAAGACAAATCACGATTTCATTTGTTGGAAGATCACCTGAGGGGTGTCGCTGATATGGCGTCCGTCATGGCAGCGGAGTTTGGCGCCTCGGAATGGGCCTACCTCGCGGGGCTTTGGCATGACCTCGGGAAATATTCCCCCGAATTCCAGTCCATGATCCGGTCTGCCGTCGGGTCGGATGCAAGTACAGAAACAAGGCCGGGCCGCGTGGACCACTCGACGGCGGGAGGTATCCACGCGGTCGACCGCTTCGGATGTCTTGGGAGGGTGTTCGCCTATATCATCGCCGGGCACCATGCCGGCTTGCCGGATTGGCTTAGCGAAAGTTCGGGCGGCAGGGGATTGGCACATCGCCTTGGGCGAAGGGGATCGATCGAAGCCGCCAAAACCGCAGAAATTCCCCATGAAATAGTCGACCGTGCGCTCCCGACGGAAAAACCACGGAAGAGCGCTACGGACCTGTCGAGGTCTATGTGGGTTCGCATGCTTTATTCCTGCGTCGTCGATGCCGATTTCCTCGACACGGAGCGGTTCTTTGACCCGGAGAAAGCGGCCACGCGCGAGGGCCATCACAACCTTCAGGACCTACAGGCATCGTTTGACGAATATATGCGAGGGAAGTCATCGGCGGCTCCCGATACGCCCGTCAACCGGGTACGCAGAAAGGTCCTCGACCGTTGCATCGGGGTTGCCCCCGAGCCCCCGGGGGCATTTTCACTGACGGTTCCCACCGGCGGCGGAAAAACCCTTTCCTCCATGGCCTTTGCTCTTCGCCATGCCGTTTCGCACGGGAAAAAGAGGATCATCTACGTAATTCCGTACACCAGCATCATCGAGCAGGCTGCGGACCAGTTTCGAAAGATCTTTGGAGAAGCGGTTCTGGAGCACCACAGCAACCTGGATGTGTCGGACCTGGCAAAGGAAACGCCCCGCGCCCGCCTTGCGTCCGAGAACTGGGACGCCTCGATTATCGTGACTACAACGGTCCAGTTCTTCGAATCCCTGTTCGCCGCGCGGTCGAGCCGTTGCCGCAAATTGCATAACATCGTCAATAGTGTCGTTGTCCTCGACGAAGCCCAGCTTCTCCCGCCGGATTTCCTCACCCCGATCCTCGAAGCGCTCGACGAACTGCGGAAGAATTACGGAGTGACCGTTGTCTTCTGCACGGCCACGCAGCCCGCCTTTGATCCTCGGGAAACCTTCGATTTCAAGTTCAAGGGAATGCCTGGTATCACCGAAATCATGGAGGATCCGGCCGATCTCCACCGGGAGTTGAAGCGGGTCGAGATATCGATCCCCACCGATTTGACCGCTCCCTGCTCGTGGGTGGAGATCGCGGAGCGGCTTTGCAGATATGAATCGGCACTTTGCATCGTCAACAGGCGCGACGATGCCCGGACACTTCGGAGCATGATGCCGGAGGGCACATATCACCTGTCGGCATTGATGTGCGGAGCTCATCGGTCGGAGAAGATCGGGGAAATAGGCAAACGTCTTAAGGTCGGGATCCCAACGCGCGTAATCAGCACCCAGTTGGTCGAAGCTGGTGTGGATCTCGATTTCCCTGTCGTTTACCGGGCGCTGGCAGGGCTGGACTCGATCGCCCAGGCAGCCGGACGGTGCAATAGGGAAGGTTTGTTGGAGAAGGGCGAAGTCCATTTATTTGTTCCCCCGACGGCCCCTCCCGCAGGTCAGCTGCGTCAGGCGGCGGAGATTGGCCGACGTCTTCTCGCTTCGGACCCCGGTGACCCGATACATCCGGGGAGGTTTGAGTCGTTCTTCAGGGATTTCTATTGGCTTCGGGGAGAGCGTCTCGATGGAAAGAACGTTCTGAGCGACCTGAAGAACGACCCCGAATTGAGAATCGGATTTCGGACCGCTGCCGCGAAGTTCCATCTGATCGACGAATTGACGTATCTGCCCGTAATCGTTCGCTACCGAAACGAAGACCTGCTCGGCATTCTCGCCAGGGGCGATCCGGAGCGGTGGTTGTTGAGAAGACTCCAGCGGTACGTTGTCAACCTGCCCCGGATGATCCATGCCAGCATTCTGAAAACCGGCGCTATCCTCGAACAAAAGCCCGGGCTTTTTGTCCAGGCTCACCCCAATTTCTACGACGACGATTACGGTTTTCGTCCCGATGCGTCGCTTGTGTACGAACCTGACGAATTGATGCTCTGAAATTACAGGAAAGGAGGACCGTATGGCCTGCCTGGCCCGACGAAGTCGCGAGGTGTGTATCAAGGTATGGGGGAGGAACGCCTGTTTCACGAGGCCGGAGATGAAGGTCGAGAGGGTCTCCTACGACGTCATGACGCCGTCGGCGGCCCGGGGAATCCTCGAGGCCATTCTCTGGAAACCGGCGATCCGATGGACGGTCGAGCAGATCGACGTGCTGGCGCCGATCCGCTGGGAGTCCGTTCGCCGCAACGAAGTCGGTTGTGTCATGTCGCATCGTACGGATGGAATATTCGTGGACGAGGAGAGGCAACAGCGGGCCGGTTTGTTTCTCCGCGATGTGGCGTACACGGTCCACGCACGGTTCGAACTGACCGACAAGGCGGGTGCTGAGGACACCGTTGTTAAGTTCCAGGAGATGTTCGATCGACGGGTATCGAAAGGGCAGGTGTTCCACCGGCCTTATCTCGGGTGCCGGGAATTCGCCGCGGATTTTTCACCTGTGTCTTCCGATGCCCCGCCCGAGCCGATCGCCGACTCACGAGACCTCGGGTACATGTTGCTCGACATTATCCATGACCACAACGGCGGGGCAAATTTCAACCCGCATCATTGTGGACCGAATTGCTGGCCGAAATTCTTTCGTGCGAATCTCGATGCTGGCCGTCTACGCGTGCCTCCAGTCGATGACTCGGAGGTGCGGTCATGATTCTCCAGGCGCTGGAGGGATATTACCGCCGGTTAGCCGAGGAAGGTGACGTGGCTCCCGAGGGATTCACGAAAAAGGAAATCCCATTCCTCATCGT
>JAMDCN010000066.1 GCA_023489025.1 Deltaproteobacteria bacterium
GCGAGATCGACGAGGCGATGCTGCGGCGCCTGGAGGCCGAGGCGTGCCCGGGCGAGGGGTCGTGCCAGGGGCTCTACACCGCGAACACGATGGCGTGCCTCACCGAGACAATGGGGATGTCGCTTCCCGGCTGCGCCACGGCGATCGCCGGGATGTCGAAGAAGCGCCACATCGGCTACGCGACCGGGGAGCGGATCGTGGAGCTCGTCCGGAAGGAGATCACGGCGCGCAGGATCCTGACGCCGGCGGCCTTCCACAACGCCATCCGGGTGGACCTGGCGCTGGGCGGCTCCTCGAACTCCGTGCTGCACCTGCTGGCCATCGCCCACGAGGCGGGGGTCGAGCTGCCGCTGTCCGAGTTCGACAGGCTCTCGCGGGAGACGCCGCAGCTCACCACGGTGACGCCGGCGGGCCCGCACATGATGGAGGACGTCGAGTTCTCCGGCGGCATCCCCGCCGTGCTGAACCGGCTCCTCCCGAAGCTCAAGAGGAACCCGACCGTCTCCGGCGAGGACATCACCGCGATCGCGCGCCGGGGGCGCGTCCTCGACGACGGGATCATCCGAAAGGTCGAGGCGCCGGTCCGCCCCGAGGGCGGGATCGCGATCCTCTCCGGCAACCTCGCGCCGGGGGGCGCGGTCATCAAGCAGTCCGGCGTGGACCCGTCGATGTTCCGGTTCCGCGGGGCGGCCCGCGTCTTCGAGTCCGAGGAGGCGGCGATGGCGGCGATCATGGGGGGGAAGATCAGGCCGGGCATGGTCGTCGTCATCCGGTACGAGGGGCCGAAGGGCGGTCCGGGGATGCGCGAGATGCTCTCCCCGACGTCGGCCATCATGGGGATGGGGCTCGGGACGAAGGTGGCGCTCATCACCGACGGGCGGTTCTCGGGCGGGACGCACGGGCCGTGCATCGGCCACGTCTCTCCCGAGGCGATGGAAGGGGGGCCGATCTCGCTGGTGCGGGACGGCGACCCGATCGTCCTCGACATCCCGAAGCGGAAGCTCACCCTCGACGTCCCGGCCGCCGAGCTCGCCCGCCGGAAGAAGGCATGGCGGGCGCCGGAGCCGAAGATCAAATCGGGGTACCTCGCCCGCTATGCCCGCCTCGTCCGTTCGGCGGGCACGGGAGCGGTGACCTGTTGATTGAGAAGAGCGTGGCGGGGCGACCCTTGAAGGGCTCCCGCCGGGGGACAAGGCCGTGAAAATGACCGGTGCGGAAATCTTCGTCAGGGCGCTCGCGGACATGGGCGTGGAGTCCATCTTCGGGTACCCGGGGGGGGCGGTCCTCAACATCTACGACGAGCTGTTCAAGACCACGAAGGTCCGCCACTACCTGACCCGGCACGAGCAGGGGGCGGTCCACATGGCGGACGGCTTCGCCCGCGCGTCGGGGAAGACCGGCGTGGCGCTCGTCACGTCCGGCCCCGGGGCGACGAACACGGTCACCGGGATCGCCACGGCCTGCATGGACTCCATCCCCATCGTCGTCTTCAGCGGCCAGGTGCCGACGCTCATGATCGGGAACGACGCCTTCCAGGAGGCCGACATCGTCGGGATCACCCGGCCGTGCACGAAGCACAACTACCTCGTCAAGGAGACGAAGGACCTCGCGCGGATCGTCAAGGAGGCGTTCTACATCGCCTCGACGGGGCGCCCCGGCCCGGTGCTGGTCGACATGCCCAAGGACGTGCTGATCGCCCAGGCGGAGTACCTCCTTCCGAAGGAGGTCAAGCTGCGCGGCTACAGCCCGACGTACGAGGGACACCCGCGGCAGGTCGAGAACGCCGTCCGTCTCCTCCTCGAGAAGGAGCGGCCGGTCCTTTACACGGGCGGCGGCGTCATCCTCTCCGGCGCCTCGGCGCTCCTTGCGGAGTTCGCCGAGATCCTCGGGATCCCCGTCACGAACACGCTGATGGGACTGGGCGGTTTCCCGGGGAACCACCCGTTGTGCCTCGGGATGCTGGGGATGCACGGGACCTACCGGGCGAACATGGCGATCTCCCACAGCGACGTGATCGTGGCGCTGGGGGCGCGGTTCGACGACCGGGTGACGGGGAAGATCGACGAGTTCGCGCCGGAGGCGAAGATCATCCACGCGGACATCGATCCGACCTCGATCTCCAAGAACGTCCCGGTGGACATCCCGATCGTCGGGGACCTCAAGGACGTCCTCAGGAAGATGATCAAGCTCGTCAAGGGGACGAAGGAGGCGGCGCAGTTCAGGAAGAAGATCGCCCCGTGGCGGGAGCGGATCGCGGCGTGGGCCAGGACGCACCCGCTCTCCTACAAACAGGGGAAGGAGAGGATCAAGCCCCAGTACGTCGTCGAGCAGATCTACGCGATCACGAAGGGGGAGGCGATCGTCACGACCGAGGTGGGGCAGAACCAGATGTTCGCCGCCCAATACTACAAGTTCGACCGGCCGCGGGCCTTCCTCTCCTCCGGGGGCCTCGGGACGATGGGGTACGGCTTCCCGGCGGCGATCGGCGCCCAGGTGGCGATGCCCGGGAAGCTCGTCGTCGACATCGCGGGCGACGGCAGCATCCAGATGAACATCCAGGAACTCGCCACGGCGGTCCAATACAAGCTCCCGGTCAAGGTCGTGATCCTCAACAACGGCGCGCTCGGAATGGTGCGCCAGTGGCAGGAGTTCTTCTTCGAGGGGAAATATTCCCAGACCTGCCTCCCGCAGATCCCCGACTTCGTCCGGCTCGCGGAGGCGTACGGGGCGAAGGGGTTCCGGGCGACGAAGCCCGGGGAGGTGCCCAGGGTCCTTTCGGCGGGATTCGCGGCCGAGGGGCCGGTGTTCATCGACGTCCACGTGGATCCGAACGAGATGGTCTACCCGATGGTGCCCGCGGGAGCGCCGCTCACGAAGATGCTGCTCGTCTGACGGGCGGCGACGGGGCGTGTGGAAGGAGAGGGGGAGCCGATGCGCCACACCATTTCCGTGCTGGTGGAGAACGAGTTCGGGGTCTTGAGCCGCGTCGCGGGGCTCTTCTCCGGGCGCGGATTCAACATCGAGTCGCTCTCGGTGGCGGAGACGATGGACACGACCGTTTCCCGGATGACGGTCGTCACCAGCGGAAACGACCAGATCGTCGAGCAAATCCTCAAGCAGCTCAACAAGCTCATCTCGGTCATCAAGGTGATCGACCTGACCCACGTCGAGACGGTCGAGCGGGAGCTCGTGCTCGTCAAGGTCAACGCCGAGAGCGAGACGAAGCCGGAGGTGCTGCGGCTCGTCGACATCTTCCGGGCAAAGATCGTCGACGTGGCGCCCCGCTGCTACACGATCGAAATGACCGGCGACCAGGGGAAGGTCCACGCCTTCCTCCAGATGCTGCGCCCGATCGGGATCAAGGAGGTCGTCCGGACGGGCCGCGTGGCGATGGCGCGCGGGATGTAGGCGGGCCGGGCGGCGGACACTTCCGGGGACAGGGGTTCCCCAAGAAACGGAACGACGAAAGGGGAGGGCGATGGTGAAGATCTACCAGGAGAAGGATGCGAAGAAGGAGGCGCTCAAGGGGAAGACGGTGGCGATCCTGGGGTACGGCAGCCAGGGGCACGCGCACGCGAACAACCTGAGGGACAGCGGCGTGACGGTGGTCGTGGGCGAGCTGCTGACGAGCGACAACGCGCGCAAGGCGAAGGAGGCCGGGTTCGAGGTGTCCGACGCGGCGGGCGCCGTCGCGAAGGGCGACATCGTCGCGATGCTGCTGCCCGACGAGCTCCAGGGCGACATCTACCGCGCCTCCGTGGCGCCGAACATCCGGAAGGGCGCCTGCCTCATGTTCGCGCACGGCTTCAACATCCACTACGGCCAGATCGTCCCGCGGGCGGACCTCAACGTCTTCATGGTCGCGCCGAAGGGTCCGGGGCACCTCGTCCGGGCGCAGTACGCCAAGGGGGAAGGGGTCCCGGCGCTCATCGCGGTCCACCAGGACCCCTCGAAGAAGACGCGCGACGTGGCGCTGGCCTACGCGGCGGCGATCGGCGCGGCCCGGGCGGGCGTGATCGAGACCTCCTTCCGGGAGGAGACCGAGACAGACCTTTTCGGCGAGCAGGCGGTCCTGTGCGGCGGCGTGACGGCGCTGATCCTGGCAGGGTACGAGACGCTCGTCGAGGCGGGGTACGCCCCCGAGATGGCCTACTTCGAGTGCCTCCACGAGCTGAAGCTCATCGTCGACCTCATTTACGAGGGCGGCATCTCCACGATGCGCTACTCGGTCAGCAACACGGCGCAGTTCGGCGACCTCACGCGCGGCCCGCGGATCATCTCCGGGGAGACGAAGAAGGAGATGAAGCGGATCCTGGGCGAGGTCCAGGACGGGTCGTTCGCCCGGGAGTGGATCCTGGAGAACCGGGCCAACCGGCCGGTCTTCAACGCCCTGACGCGGCGCGGCGAGGAGCACCCGATCGAGGAGGTCGGCCGCCGCCTCCGGGCGATGATGCCCTGGATCGCGAAGGGGCGTCTTGTCGACAAGTCCAAGAACTGAGAACGGCGGGACGGGGCGGATGGCCGGGCGCCGGATCCCGCAGTGTGCCGGGAGGCCGGGATGATCGCCCCGGAGGGGATGCCCTTCCTCCTGGCCTCGGCGGCGCTCACGGCGCTGGCAGCGTTCGTCTGGCCGCGGAGCGAACCGCTCGCCGCGGCGTTGGTCGTCGTCACGGCGTGGGTCGCCTGGTTCTTCCGGAACCCCGCCCGGATCCCGCCCGCGGGTCCGCCAGGCGCCGTCGTCTCCCCGGCGGATGGTAGAATAGTTTTTTCGGGCGATTGCCCGCCGGGGCTCTACAGCCCGGAGCCGGGGAAGAAGGTCAGCGTCTTCATGTCGATCTTCGACGTCCACGTCAACCGGGCCCCGGTCTCGGGCACGGTGGTCGCGGTCCGGTACAATCCGGGCCGGTTCCACGTCGCGAGCGTCGACAAGGCGTCGCTCGAGAACGAGCAGAACGGCGTGACCCTCGAGACGCCGGAGGGCGCAAGGGTCGCCTACGTTCAGATCGCCGGGCTGATCGCCCGGCGGGTCGTGTGCGACCTCTCGGAAGGTCAGAGCGTGCGGCAGGGGCAGCGGGTCGGCATGATCCGGTTCGGCTCGCGCCTCGACGTCCATCTCCCGGCGTCGGCGTCCCTCCGCGTCAAGCCCGGCGACCGGGTCCGGGCCGGGGAGAGCGTGATAGGAGTCCTGCCATGAGAAGGCGATCGCGCGGGGAAGACAGCGTCAGCCGGGGGATCTACGTCCTCCCCAACCTCATCACCTCCGCGTCGCTCTTCGCGGGGTTCTACTCGATGGCCGCCACCTACACGGGCCAGTTCGAGAGGGCGGCGGTCGCGATCATCGCCGGCGTCATCTGCGACGGGCTCGACGGGCGCCTGGCGCGGATGACGCGCACGACGACCCGGTTCGGCGTGGAGTACGACTCCCTCGCCGACCTCGTGGTCTTCGGCGTCGCGCCGGCGTTCCTCGTCTACGGGTGGGCGCTCTCACGCTTCGGACGGTGGGGGTGGCTGGCGGCGTTCCTCTACCTCATCTGCGGCGCGCTGCGGCTGGCCCGGTTCAACGTCCAGATCAACACCGTGGAGAGGGGGAAGTTCAACGGGCTGCCGATCCCCGCGGCGGCGACCTTCGTCGCCTCGATGATCCTGCTCTTCTACTACCTCGACGGGACGGGCGGGTACCGGCACATCGCGACGCTCTTGGCCATCTACGTCCTGGCGTTCCTGATGGTGAGCACCGTCAGGTACAACAGCTTCAAGGACCTCGAGCCGTTCCGGCGGAGGCCGTTCAACACGCTGGTGGTCTTCATCTTCCTCGCGCTGCTCCTTCTGGCCGAGCCCCAGGTGATGACCTTCGCGCTGGTGTCGGCCTACGTCGTCTCGGGGCCGATCGGGGAGGTCGTCCGGGCGGTCCGGGGGGAGCGGCGGAAAACGAAGGAAAGCGAGACCACCGCGAATGGGCATGACGCTTACGGAGAAGATCCTCGCAAGGCACGCGGGGAAGGAAAGGGTTGAGCCGGGTGAGCTGATCCAGGCCGGGGTCGACCTGGCGCTCGGAAACGACGTGACGGCCCCGATCGCCATCCGGGCGGTCCGGAAGTCCGGCGTGCCGGAGGTGTTCGACCGGGAGCGGATCGCCCTGGTCCCCGACCACTTCGCGCCGAACAAGGACATCAAGTCGGCCGAGCAGGTCCGGATGATGCGGGAGTTCGCCCGCGAATTCGGAATCGTCAATTATTTCGAAGTCGGGCGGATGGGGATCGAGCATGTCCTGCTGCCCGACGAGGGGCTCGTCGTCCCCGGGGACCTCGTGATCGGGGCCGACAGCCACACCTGCACCTACGGCGCGCTGTGCGCCTTCTCGACGGGGGTCGGCAGCACCGACCTCGCCGCCGCGATGATCTCGGGGGAGGTCTGGCTCAAGGTCCCCGAGTCGATCCGGATCGTGCTGGCGGGAAAGCTGCGCCGCTGGGTCGAGGGGAAGGACGTCATCCTCCACATCATCGGGTCGATCGGCGTCGACGGGGCGCTCTACCAGGCGATGGAGTACGCCGGCGACGGCCTCGCTGCGCTGCCGATGGCGTGGCGTTTCACGATGGCGAACATGGCGATCGAGGCGGGGGCCAAGAACGGGATCTTCCCGTTCGACGGGATCACGAAGGCATACGCCGAGCCGCGGGCGAAGCGCCCGCCCGTCGTCGTGGCGCCCGATCCCGATGCCCGGTACGCGAAGGAGATCCGGGTCGATCTGTCGTCGCTCGAGCCGCAGGTCGCGTTCCCGCACCTGCCGGAGAACACGAGGCCGGTCTCGCAGGTCGGCAACGTGCCGATCGACCAGGTCGTCGTGGGTTCCTGCACCAACGGCCGGATCGAGGACCTGCGCAGCGCGGCCGGCGTCCTGCGCGGCCGCAAGGTGCACGAGGGCGTCCGGATGCTCGTCTTTCCCGCGACGCAGGAGATCTGGCTCCAGGCGATGCGGGAGGGCCTGTTCGAGGTATTCGTCGAAGCCGGGGCGGCGGTGTCCACCCCGACCTGCGGGCCGTGCCTCGGCGGCCACATGGGAATCCTCGCCAAGGGCGAGCGGGCGATCGCCACGACGAACCGGAATTTCGTGGGGCGGATGGGGCACCCCGAGAGCGAGGTCTATCTCGCCAACCCCGCGGTCGCCGCGGCCTCGGCCGTCCTCGGGCGCATCGCGAGCCCCGACGAGATCCGGTAGGGGACGGCGTCCCCGGGCAAGGAGGCAGCGCAGGCGCCGCAGCAAGCCGCCGAGCGCAACGGTTGGGGAATGCATCGAGCGCGGAAGGCCACGAGCAAGGGGACGGCGAGGGAGGGAGGATGGAGCTGAAAGGGAAGGCGTGGAAGTACGGGGACGACGTCGACACGGACGTCATCATTCCCGCGCGGTACCTCAACACGAGCGACCCCGCGGAGCTCGCGAAGCATTGCATGGAGGACATCGACCGGGAGTTCGCGGGAGGCGTGGAGAAGGGCGACTTCATCGTCGCGGGGAAGAACTTCGGCTGCGGCTCCTCGCGCGAACACGCCCCGATCGCGATCAAGGCGTCGGGCGCCTCGGCGGTGATCGCCCGGTCGTTCGCCCGGATCTTCTACCGGAACGCCTTCAACATGGGGCTTCCGATCTTCGAGGCGCCGGCGGCGGTGGACGAGATCGAGGCGGGGGACTTGCTGGCGGTGGACATGGAGCGCGGGACGCTGCGGAACGAGACGAAAAAGAGGGAGTACCGGTTCACGCCGATCCCCCCGTTCATGCGGGAGCTCGTGGCGGCGGGGGGGCTGCTCAACTACACGGCGGCGCGGCGGAAAGGAAAATAGGCGGATGAAGAAGATCTGCGTGTTCCCCGGGGACGGGATCGGCCCCGAGGTGGTCCGGGAGGCGCTGGCGGTCCTGCGGACGGTCGAGGAGGTCCACGGGACGCGCCTCTTCGAGACCGAGGAGGAGCTTCTGGGAGGCGCCTCCTACGACGTCCACGGCGTCCCGATGACGGAGAAGGCGATGGCGGCCGCCGCGGCCTCCGACGCGGTCCTGCTGGGCGCGGTGGGCGGGCCGAAGTGGGACCCGCTGCCGTTCGAGGTCCGTCCGGAGCGCGCGCTCCTCGGGCTGCGGAAGAACCTCGGGCTGTTCGCCAACCTGCGCCCCGCCGTCGTCTACGGTCCGCTCGTCGACGCCTCCCCGCTGCGCCGGGAGCTTGTCGAGGGGATCGACATCATGGTCGTGCGCGAGCTGACCGGGGGGATCTACTTCGGCGAGCCGCGCGGCATCCGGGTGATCGACGGCGTCGAGACGGGGATCAACACGGAGGTGTACACCCGGCCCGAGATCGAGCGGGTCGCCCGCGTCGCCTTCGAGCTGGCGAGGAAGCGGAAGCGGCAGGTGACCTCCGTGGACAAGTCGAACGTCCTCGAAGCGACCGAGCTGTGGCGGAAGGTCGTCACCGAGGTGCACGACCGGGAGTACCGGGACGTGGCCCTCTCGCATATGCTCGTCGACAACTGCGCGATGCAGCTCATCCGCTGCCCGAAGCAGTTCGACGTCGTCGTCACGACGAACCTGTTCGGGGACATCCTGACGGACGAGGCGTCGATGATCACCGGCTCGATCGGGATGCTCCCGTCCGCCTCCCTCGGAGGACGGGTGGGGCTCTTCGAGCCGATCCACGGGAGCGCCCCCGACATCGCGGGGAAGGGAGCGGCAAACCCGCTGGCGACGATTCTTTCCGCCGCGATGATGCTACGATATTCGTTTGACATGCCCGCCGAGTCCTCCTGGATCGAGTGCGCCGTGGAGCGCGTGCTCGCCGAGGGGTACCGCACGGCGGACATCTTCCGGGACGTCCCCGGCGCCCGCCGCGTGGGGACGAAGGAAATGGGGGAGAGGGTGAGGCGGGTCATCCTTGCCAATACAGCGCGCGAGGCGAAGCGATGAGCGCCAAGAGCTACAACGTGGCCGTGGCCGGCGCGACCGGCGCGGTCGGGGACGTGATGCTGCAGATCCTGGAGGAGCGCAGGTTCCCCGTCAAGAACATCCGCCTCCTCGCCTCCGAGCGGTCGGTGGGGAGGCGCCTCACGTTCAAGGGAGAGCAGGTCCCGGTGGAGCTGCTGCAGAAGAGTTCCTTCAAGGGGATCGACATCGCCCTCTTCTCGGCGGGCGCCTCCCGGAGCAAGGAGTTCGCGCCGGCGGCGTGGGAGTCGGGGGCGGTCGTGGTGGACAACTCCTCCGCCTTCCGGATGGAGCCGGACATCCCGCTCGTGGTCCCGGAGATCAACCCGCAGGACATCGCGCTGTACAAGAAGCGGGGGATCATCGCCAACCCGAACTGCACGACGATCGTCACGATCATGCCGCTCAAGCCGCTGCACGACTACGGGACGCTCAGGCGGGTGGTGGCCTCCTCCTACCAGGCCACGTCGGGCGCCGGCGCGAAGGCGATGGCCGAGCTCGTCGCCCAGGTCAAGGCGTTCGCCAAGGGGGAGCCGCTGGAGGTGGCGGCGTTCAAGCACCAGATCGCCTTCAACGTGATCCCGCACATCGACGCCTTCCTGGACAACGGCTACACCAAGGAAGAGATGAAGATGACGAACGAGGGGCGCAAAATCATGGGGATCCCCGACCTGCGGGTGAGCTGCACGACGGTCCGGGTCCCGGTGCTCACCGCCCACTCGATCTCGGTTAACGCCCAGTTCGAGAGGAAGATCACCCGGGAGAAGGCGCGCGAGCTGATCGCCGCGTTCCCGGGGTGCCGGGTGATGGACGACCCGGCGAAGAACGTCTACCCGATGCCCTTGTTCTGCGCCGGGAAGGACGACTGCTACGTCGGGCGGATCCGCGAGGACGACAGCGCCGAGAACTGCCTCAACCTCTGGGTGTGCGGCGACCAGCTCCGCAAGGGGGCGGCGCTCAACGCCATCCAGATCGCCGAGGTGCTGGCGCAGAAGTATCTCCAGCCGGCGACCGTCTGACGCGGGACGCGCGCGGTGCGACCGGGCCCGTCGCGGCCGGCCGCCGCCCCGCTTCCCCTCGCGGCGAGCCGGTGATCGCGCGGAAACCGTGTTACACTGGAATCGTGTAATTCGTCGGAGGGGGTGCGCGATGAGCCGGCGGAACGTGACGGTGGCGATCGATGAGGAGCTGCTCCGGGAGGCGCGTCACCTGGCTGTGGAGCGGGGGACTTCCCTGTCCGCCTTGCTAGGGGAGACGCTGGCGGGCGTCGTGCGGGGAAAGACGGTGTACCGCCAAGCCCGGGAGCGCCAGAGGTCTCTTTTGAGGAATCCGCCGGATCTCGGCACCGGGGGAAAGGCGGCGTGGAGGCGGGAGGATCTCCATGAGCGCTGAGTTCGTCGACACGAACGTCCTCGTCTACGGCTGCGACCGGTCGGCGGGAAGAAAGCATGAGAAGGCCGCCGCGCTGCTGAACAGGCTCTGGGAGGAAGAAACCGGGTGCATGAGCGTCCAAGTGCTCCAGGAGTTCTTCGTCGTCGCGACCCGCAAGATTCCCAGGCCCCTTGGGCCGGACCGGGCCCGGGGGATCATCGCCGATTTCGGCGCGTGGAGGATCCACAGCCCCGGAGTGGAGGATGTCCTCGGGGCCATCGATCTCGCCGGGAGGTCCCGGATTTCCTTCTGGGACGCGATGGTCGTGCGCAGCGCGGCAGCGCTGTCCGCGGGAGTCCTCTGGTCCGAGGACCTTCAGGCCGGGAGGAAAATCGCAGGCGTTCTCGTCAGGAATCCCTTCGGGTGAGCGCGGGGCTGGATCGGCGGTTTGTGCGCCGCGTCAGGATGACCGTCCGCTACGACGGGACGGCGTATCAGGGATTCCAGGTCCAGCCGGACCGTCTGACGATCCAGTCGGTGATGGAGACGGCGCTCGGACGGCTGCTCGACGAGCCGGTCCGGCTTCGCGCGGCGGGGCGGACCGACGCGGGGGTGCACGCCCGGGAGCAGGTCGTCGATTTCGCCGACTCGGGCCGCCGGGCGATCGGGACGATCGTGCGGGGCGGCAACGCGCTCCTTCCCGCGGACATCCGGATCCTGTCCGCCGAGGAGGTTTCCGAGTCTTTCGACGCACGCCGCCATGCGAAATCCAAGGAGTACCGGTATTTCCTCTGGCTGAACCCGGTCGCCTCCCCCTTCCTCTCCCGGTACTCGTGGCACATCGAAAAGCCGCTGGACCTTGACGCGACGCGGGAGGGGCTGGCCCACGTGATCGGCGAGCACGACTTCTCGTCCTTCCGCGGGCAGGGATGCACGGCCCGCTCGCCGGTCCGGACGATCCTCGCGGCCGACCTCGCGGAAGCGGCGGCTCCGGGATGGGCCGGCGGAGACACGGGGCCGCGGGAGGCACCGACCGGGGAGTGGGCGGGGTCCGGCGGGACCGAGGTCGGGCGGGCGGGATCGACGGGGGAGGCGGCGCGCGGCGGGACCGCCGAAGGGACGGGGGGACCGGGCCGCGCGCGCCTTGCGTCTCCGTTGCTGTTCATCGGCCTCGCCGGCACCGGCTTCCTGAGGCACATGGTCCGGAACATCGTGGGGACACTCGTCGAGGTCGGCCGGGAGAAGATCCCGCCGGAGCGGATCCGGGAGCTGCTGGCCCTCCGGGATCGCGCGGAGGCGGGCCCCACGGCCCCGGCGCACGGCCTGTTCCTGTGGGAAGTCCGCTACTGATCGGCCGAGTTCCGGGGGCAGCCGCGGGCCGGTTTTTTGCTTGACGCGCAGGTCGGCCTGAGTTTAAATATTTGCTTTGATTTCGCAGGGGATGGTTTGCGCCGATGAAGAAGACCGAATACTTCACGAAGGACGAGGCGGACGCGGTCTGGTACGTGGTGGACGCCAAGGACAAGGTCCTCGGGCGGCTTGCCACGCAGGTGGCCACGGTGATCCGCGGAAAACATAAGCCGAAGTTCACGCCCAACGCCGACATCGGCGACTTCGTCATCGTGGTCAACGCCGACAAGGTGAGGCTCACGGGCCGGAAGATGAGCGGGAAGCTCTACCGCCACCACACCGGCTACATGGGGGGGCTGAAGGAGACGACCCCCGAGAAGGTGCTCGCCAGGCACCCGACGCGGATCGTCGAGTGGGCGGTCCGCGGGATGCTGCCGAAGTCCCGCCTCGGGGACCGGCTGTTCACGAAGCTCAAGGTCTACGCCGGGCCGGACCACCCGCACAGGGCGCAGTGTCCGAAGCCGCTGGCGGCGAACGAATAGATAAGGGAAGGATCGGTATGGCGATCAGCAAGATCTACGCGACGGGGAAACGGAAATCGGCGGTCGCCCGTGTCATCGTCACGCCCGGCACGGGTCGGATCAGCGTCAACGGGCGGGAGTTCGAGAACTACTTTCCGCTGGTCTCGCTGCGCGCGGTCGCGGTGCAGCCGCTGGTCCTCACCGGGAAGCGGGAGAGCGTCGACATCGAGGCCAACGTGGGCGGCGGCGGGATCGCGGCCCAGGCCGACTCGGTGAAGTACGGAATCGCCCGGGCGCTGGAGGCGGAGAACCCGCAGCTTCGGAGCGTGCTGAAGCGTGCGGGGTTCCTCACCCGGGACGCCCGGGTCAAGGAGCGGAAGAAGTACGGCCGCCCGGGGGCGCGGAAACGGTTCCAGTTCTCCAAGCGGTGATCCGGACGGGCGGACGACGCCCCCTGGACCGATTCTCCCGAAGGGGAAGGCCGGCACCGCCTTCCCCTTCTTCATTTGGTGCGCCAGGCATGGCGCGCAGCGCCATGCCCGGCGCTATCAGTTCCGGATTCGGCCCCGGCACGGCGCCGGGACGATGCGAAAACGATGGGAAGGAAGGCGGAACGATGACGCGGGTGGCCATCTTCGGCGCGACGGGGTACACGGGGTTCGAGCTGATCCGGCTTCTTTTGTCCCATCCCGGCGCCCGGATCGCGGCGCTCTCGTCGGAGCAATATTCCGGCCAGCCGCTCGCCCAGGTCTTCTCCCCCTTCAAGGGGAATCTCCCGGCCGACGTGGCCTTCGGGAGGATGGAGCAGGTGATGGATGCGGATTTCGACGCCGCGTTCCTCGCCCTGCCCCACACCGTCTCGGCGCCGGTCGCCGCGGGTCTCCTCGGCAAGGGGATCCCGGTCATCGACCTGTCGGCGGACTTCCGCTTCCGGAGTATCCCTCTTTACGAGTCGGTCTACGGCGTCACGCACAGGCACCCGGCGCTCTCGGCCCGCGCGGTCTACGGCCTGCCGGAGGTCTACCGGCGGGAGCTGGGCAGAACGCGGCTCGCCGCCGTCCCGGGCTGCTTTCCCACCTCGGTCATCCTCGCCCTCTACCCGCTCCTCAAGGAGGGGCTCGTCGACCGGAAGGGGATCGTGGCCGACTGCAAGACGGGCGTTTCCGGCGGCGGGCGGAGTCCGTCGCTCGGGTTCCACTACCCCGAGGTCGAAGGGGGGGTCCGGCCCTACGGGCTCCCGCGGCACCGCCACAGCCCGGAGATGGACCAGGAGCTGTCGCTCGCGGCGGGGGAGAAGGTCCAGGTGACCTTCGTCCCGCATCTCGTTCCGATGGTCCGGGGAATCCTCGCCACCTGCTACGCGACGGCGCGTCCGAAGGCGAAGACCCGGGAAATCGAGGCGGCGTACCGGGCGCACTACGGGAAGGAGCCGTTCGTGCGGCTCTGCCCGCCGGGGGCGCTGCCGGCGACCAAGGACGTCCAGGGGAGCAACTTCTGCGACGTCGCCTTCCGGCTCGACGAGAAGAGCCGGCGCCTGATCGCCGTCTCGGCCATCGACAACCTCGTCAAGGGGGCGTCGGGCGCCGCGGTCCAGTGCTTCAACCTCATGATGGGCTTCCCCGAGGAGGACGGGCTCCGCGGGGCGTCCCTCGTCCCGTGACCGCGCCGCTCCCGAGAGTCGCGGTCGTCATCCCCGCCCGCTACGCCTCGACGCGCCTTCCGGGCAAGCCCCTGGCCCAAATAGACGGTCGTCCGATGATATGGTATGTATGGGACAAGGCGGCCCGTTCGCGCACGGCTGCGCGCGTCGTGGTGGCCACGGACGACGAGCGGATCGCCGCCGCGGTCCGGGAGTTCGGCGGGGAGGCGGTCATGACGTCGCCGGCCTGCGCCTCGGGCACCGACCGGGTCGCCGAGGCGGCGCGGGGGCTGGCCGAGGAGATCATCGTCAACCTGCAGGGCGACGAGCCGATGATGCACCCCTCCGTGATCGACGCGGTCGCGCAACCCCTTTTGTCCGACCCGGCCGTGGCGATGACCACGGCGGCCCTTCCGTTGGACGACCCCGAGGAATACGCCCGCCCGTCGGTGGTCAAGGTCGTGACCGACGACCGCGGCGACGCCCTCTACTTCTCCCGGTCCCCCATCCCCCATTACCGGGATCGGGGGACCGGCCGGTTCCGGAAACACCTGGGGATCTACGGGTACCGGAAGGAGTTCCTGTTCCGGGTGGCGGCCCTTCCGTCCGCCTCCCTCGAGGAGGCGGAGAAGCTGGAGCAGCTCCGGGTCCTGCAGCGGGGGTACCGGATCCGGGTGGTCGACGTGGCGTTCGACTCGGTGGGCG
Organism: Deltaproteobacteria bacterium; assembly: GCA_023489025.1. Next base: position 14,546 of record JAMDCN010000066.1, read on the forward strand.
TGGACACCCCCGAGGATCTCCGTGCGGCGGAAAGGATGATATGCGGCCCGAAAGGACGGTAAAGCCGAAGTATATCTTCATCACGGGGGGCGTTGTCTCCTCCCTCGGCAAGGGGCTCGCGGCCGCCTCCATCGGGGCCCTCCTCGAAGCGCGGGGGCTCAAGATCTCGATGCTCAAGCTCGATCCCTACATCAACGTCGACCCCGGCACGATGAACCCCTTCCAGCACGGGGAGGTCTTCGTCACCGACGACGGCGCCGAGACCGACCTCGACCTCGGGCATTACGAGCGGTTCACCTCGACGCCGATGGGGAAGAAGAACAACTGCACCACGGGGAAGATCTACCACTCCGTGATCATCAAGGAGCGTCGCGGCGACTACCTCGGCGGGACCGTCCAGGTCATCCCGCACATCACCGACGAGATCAAGCGGGTCATCCACGCGGCCGCGCAGGGGTTCGACCTGGCGATCGTCGAGGTCGGCGGCACCGTGGGCGACATCGAGAGCCTGCCGTTCCTCGAGGCGATCCGGCAGATCCGGACCGACCGCGGGAAGGAGAACACGCTCTACATCCACCTGACCCTCGTGCCCTACATCAAGACGGCCGGGGAGCTCAAGACGAAGCCGACGCAGCACAGCGTCAAGGAGCTCCGCTCCATCGGCATCCAGCCGGACATCCTGCTGTGCCGCACCGACCGGACGCTGCCGCGGGAGATCAAGGCGAAGATCGCCCTGTTCTGCAACGTGACCGAGGATGCCGTCATCACGGCCCGGGACGTGGAGCACATCTACGAGCTGCCGATCGTCTTCCACCAGGAGGGGCTCGACGGCAAGATCATGGAGTGCCTCAATGTCTGGGCGATGGAACCGCGGCTCGACGGCTGGTCGCGCGTCGTGGAGAAGTGGAAGAACCCGGCCGGCGAAGTCACGATCGCCATCGTGGGCAAGTACGTGAACCTCCGGGAGTCGTACAAGAGCCTCCATGAGGCGCTCACGCACGGGGGGATCGCCCACTCGGTCCGCGTCCACCACCGGTACGTCGACTCCGAGGAGGTGGAGCGGCAGGGGGCCGAGGCGCTCCTGAAGGGCGCCGACGGGATCCTCGTGCCGGGCGGATTCGGGACGCGCGGGGTGGGAGGGAAGGTCTCCGCCGTGAAGTACGCCCGGGAGAACGGGATCCCCTATTTCGGGATCTGCCTGGGGATGCAGGTCGCCGTCCTCGAGTTCGCCCGGGACGTCTGCGGCCTGCCGGCCGCCACGAGCCGCGAGTTCGACGCGGAGAGCGAATGCCCGGTGATCGACCTCATGCCGGAGCAGCGCGAGGTGAAGGACAAGGGGGCGACGATGCGGCTCGGGGCTTATCCCTGCCGGCTCGTCGAGAAGTCGCTCGCGCGGAAGGCATACGGCGCCGCGGAGATCTCGGAGCGGCACCGCCACCGGTACGAGTTCAACAACGAGTACCGCGAGGCGCTGTCCGGGAAGGGGCTGCGGACCACCGGGCTGTCGCCCGACGGACGGCTCGTCGAGATCGTCGAGATCCCCGACCACCCCTGGTTCCTGGGGTGCCAGTTCCATCCCGAATTCAAGTCGCGCCCGATGGCGCCCCATCCCCTCTTCCGGGACTTCATCGGCGCGGCGCTCGCGTTCTCCAGGGGGCATGCGGGGGCGTGATCCGGCAGGTCGATATCGCGGGCCGTTACCGGGTCGGGGCGGGGAACCCCCCGCTCTTCATCCTGGGACCGTGCCTGCTCGAGTCGGAGGCGCTCGCGTTCGCGGTGGCGGAGTTCGTCGCCGGGCTCGCCGCGCGCCGCGCCGTCAACGTCGTCTTCAAGGGGTCGTTCGACAAGGCGAACCGCTCCTCGGCCGCGTCTCCCCGGGGGCCCGGTCTCGCCGAGGGGCTGCGGATCCTGTCCGAGGTGAAGCGGCGGTTCGGCGTTCCGGTGACGACGGACGTCCACGACCCGCGCCAGGCGGAAGCCGCCGGGCGGGTCGTCGACCTGATCCAGATCCCGGCGTTCCTGTGCCGCCAGACCGACCTCCTCGAGGCGGCGGCCCGCACCGGCGTCCCCGTCAACATCAAGAAGGGCCAGTTCATGGCACCGTGGGACATGGAGCATGCCGTGGCGAAGGTCACGGCGGCCGGG
>JAMDCN010000083.1:0-3618 GCA_023489025.1 Deltaproteobacteria bacterium
TCTCTCCTTCGAGCAGGCCGCGGCGATCCCGGAGGTGTTCCTGACGGCGTATCAGAACCTGTTCAACGTGGCGCGCCTCGCCCCCGGGGAGACGGTGCTGGTGCACGCGGGGGGAAGCGGCGTGGGGACGGCGGCGATCCAGCTGATACGGGAGGCGGGGGGATCCTCTCTCGTCACGGCGGGGTCCCAGGAAAAGATCGCAAGGTGCGTGGCGCTGGGCGCGCGTTCCGGGTGGAACTACAAGGACGGGCCCTTCGCCCCGTGGGTCGCGGAACAGAGCGGGGGGCGCGGGGTCGACATCGTCCTCGATTTCGTGGGGGCGCCGTACTTCGAGCAGAACCTGCAATCTCTTGCGGTCGACGGACGGATGGTCGTCGTGGGGACCATGGGCGGGGCCGATGTGGAACGGTTCAGCCTGCGGACGCTCATGTCGAAGCGGCTGCAGATCGCGGGGGCGGGGCTCCGTTCGATGGACACGGCGAGGAAGGTCGCGCTCACCCGCGCCTTCTCGGAATTCGCCCTCCCCCGGTTCGCCGACGGGAGGATCGTGCCGATCGTCGATTCCGTCTTCGACTGGAACGATGTCGGCGACGCCCACCTGCGGATGGAGTCGAACGCCAACGTCGGGAAGATCGTCCTGCGGGTGACGGGGTAAGGGCGGGGCGGCGGAGCGGGTTAACGCTTCTTGAACGGCCCCCGGGGCTTCGGGGGGGAGATCCTCTTCCCGGGGTGTTTCGCTCCCCTTTTCCATTCCGGCTTAGGCTGGCGCGGGCTCTTCCGCTCGGCGTCCCTGGCCGCGGCCGCCGCCTTCTCCTTCTCGATCTCTTTTTTACGCGCCGCCTCGTCGATCGACTGCTTGATGATCTTCCGCTTCGATCGGTCGGAGGGGGTCTCGAACCGCTTCGGACGCCGCGGCACGTCGGCGGGTGGCTTCTGGCCGGCGACCTCCACCTCCCGGCGGTCCATATAGGCGTTCATCTCCCGCACTTCCTTCGACGTGAGGTAGCGCCACTCCCCCGGCTCGACCCCGGAGAGTTCCAGCGGGCCGATCGCGACGCGCCGCAGCTTGGTCACCCGGTGGCCGATCGCGTCGAACATCTTGCGGACCTGGTGGTAGCGGCCTTCCGCGATGCGCATCATCACCCACGCCTTGCCGCCCTTCTTCTCGATGAAGTTGATCCGGGCGGGGGTCGTCATCTTCCCCTCGATCGCGACGCCGCGACGCAGGACGTTCAGCTCCGCAGGGCGGGGAATGCTCTGCAGCTTCGCGATGTACGTCTTCTCGACGCCGAAGCGCGGGTGCGTGAGCCGGTAGGCGAACTCGCCGTCGTTCGTGAGCAGTAGCAACCCGGTCGTGTGGAAGTCGAGGCGTCCGCCGGGGAAGACCCGGGAGGAGAGCTCGCCGATCAGCGACGGGGCGGTCTTGCGGCCCTCGCGGTCCTTCATCGTGGTCACCACGTTGTCGGGCTTGTACAGCATGATGTAGATCTTCTCCTCCTGGACCGGAACGAGCGTGCGGCCGTCGAGGCGCACCTCCTGCGTTGACGGGTCCCACAGCGTTCCGGGGTCCAGGACCGTTACGCCGCCCACGGTGACGCGGCCGTTCCGGACCATCTCGTCGGCCACGCGGCGGGAGACGCCGGCGGCCAGGGAGAGGTATCGGTTGAGCCGCTGAGTGTTCCGGGACACTTCAGTCGCCATTTTCGGGCCCGCTCCCCTCTTCCGTTCCCTTCGAGGCGGCGTCCGCCAGCTCGGCCTCGGTCACATCCGGCGGTAATATCTCTTCGGCCGCGGATGCCTCTTCCCCCCCCGGCCCCGCTTCGGCCAGGCTCGCGGCGAGCTCGTCCCCGCCCTGCTCGATTTCCCCGTCGGGGCTGCGCAATCGACGCCGCGGATCTGCTCGATCTCCTGCCGGGTCAGCGGCTGCTTGTAGGCGATGATCGCGAGCGTCTCCAGCGCGGCGCGGGAGAAGCGCGGCGGCTTCACGTCGAACAGCTTGCGCACGTGCTCCTGGTTCGCCGGGTTGGTGCGGAGCTGGAACCCCTTGGCCACCTCTTCGACGAGGATCCCCGAGGTCTCCGCGGGGTATTTCGCCCGGAGGATGGAGAGCACCCCCCTCATCTGGTCGCGGGCGAGGCCGCCAAGCAGCTGTCGCGCCTTGTCGATGGGGATCGGATCGCTGGAAACCAGAAGAAGGCTCTCCATGATCGAGGCGGCGCGCGGAAGATCGGCGTCGGGCTCGGGCGGCTCCGTCCCGGCCCCGGAGGCGGGGCGCAGCAGTTCGTCGACGCTGATCGGCTCCACGGACGCCTGCGGCGCGGCCGGAGGGTCGGCGGACGCCGGCGGCTCACTCCCCGTCGGCGGATTCGATTTCGGTGTCTCTTCCATTTTCGGTCTCCCGGACGGCGGGCACGATGCTGATCAACCCCAGCGGGTTCGCCTGGTACACGCGAATCGTCTTGAGGCGGACCAGCTCGAGAATGCCCAGAAAAAAGGATACGATCTCGTTCCTGGTCTGGCAATGCGCGACGATGTCCTCGAACCGGATGGAGCCTTCCTCCTTCAGACGATCGAGGAGGAAAGCGATGGCGTCGGCGATGGTGATCCGCTCGACGAAGAACTCCTGGGCGGCGTCGACGGGCATCCGCGACAGCGCGTCCTTGAAGGCCGTGATGAGGTCCGCCATCGACAGCTCGGTGATGACGAGCTCCTCGCCCGGGATCTCCTCACCCAGGAAATCGCGGACGAAGACGTCCCGCCCCAGAACCGGCCGCTCTCCCAGGCGCGCAGCCGCCTCCTTGAACCGCTCGTACTCGATCAGGCGCCGCGACAGCTCATTGCGCATGATCTCGGGGTCTTCCTCTTCCTCCTCGTCCCCGTGGCGGGGCAGCAGCGACTTCGACTTGATGTGGACGAGGGTGGAGGCCATCACCAGGAACTCGCCGGCGACCTCGAGGTTCAACGCCTGCATCAGGTCGAGGTAGGCCAGGTACTGCTCTGTGATCTTCGCGATCGGGATGTCGTTGATGTCGAGCTTCTGGTCGCGGACCAGGTGCAGCAGGATGTCGAGGGGCCCCTCGAAGACGTCGAGGCGCAGCGGGACATCCCCGACGGGGCTCGCGGAAGCGTCGCCTTCGTTCCGGGCGGGACTCGGCTTGTCGTCAGATCCGGACAGCGTCACGGACCTCCGCCATCTTGGCGCCCGCCACCTCCCGGGCGCGGCGCGTGCCGTCGGCCAGGATGTCGCGCACGGATACGCCGCTTTGCAGGACCTGCAGGCGCTTTTCGCGAACGGGGGCGAGGACCTTCTCCATCCCTTCGAACATCCACTTCTTGCACTCGATGCATCCGATTCCCGCGGTGCGGCACCCCGCGTCCACCCTGGCGATCGTCGCTTCGTCGGAAAAGATCTTGTGGTAGGAAAAGACGTTGCAGATATCGGGATTCCCGCAATCGGTGCGGCGCTGCCGCGCCGGGTCGGTGACCATCGGCTTCACCTTGGCCCACGCCTCTTCCGAAGTGTCGGAGAGGAGGATCGCGTTGCCGTAGCTCTTGCTCATCTTCCGGTTGTCGGTTCCCATCAGTTTCGACGTTTCGGTCAGGTACGCCTCGGGGATC
>JAMDCN010000083.1:3628-16591 GCA_023489025.1 Deltaproteobacteria bacterium
ACGGGGTCGCGCGTGGCGTCGTGCATCAGGATGTCGGCCGCCTGGAGGACAGGGTAGCCGAGGAAGCCGTACGTCTGCAGGTCGCGGGTGGTCTGCTCCCGGAGCTGCTCCTTGTACGTCGGGTTGCGCTCCAGCCACGGCAGCGGCGTGATCATGGACAGGAGCAGGTGCAGCTCGGCGTGCTCGGGGACGTGGCTCTGGATGAATACCGTCGCCTTTCGCGGGTCGATCCCGGAGGCCAGCCAGTCTATGACCATGTCGTCGATGCTCTCGCGGATGACCGTGGTGCGGTCGTACTCGGTGGTCAAGGCATGCCAGTCGGCGACGAAGAAGAAGCAGTCGTTCTCCTCCTGGAGCTTCTTCCAGTTGACCAGGACACCGAGGTAGTGCCCCAGGTGAAGCTGGCCGCTCGGCCGCATGCCGCTCAAAACACGTTTGCGCAACGTCTCGCCTCCGTCGGTGACGGGTTATCCGCCCAGGATGAATGTCGAGAGCATGTCGACGAACCGCCAGATTATACCAAGCGGGCCGAACATGAGAAGGAGAAGAACGATCAGGGTGCCGTACCGCTCCACGGACGCCAGCGCCATAGAGGGGCCGGGCGGCAGCAGGCCGACGGCGATCCGTCCGCCGTCCAGGGGAGGGATCGGGATCAGGTTGAAGACGGCCAGGAGGACGTTGAACTGCACGGACACGGCGCACATCAGCGTCAGGGGGACCAGGACGGCGCGTGCCGGGGTTTGCGTCAGGGGAGCGGCGCCGTGGGTCATCGCCTCGAGCAGCAGGGCCGGGTCGAGGGCGGTGAGGATGCGGAAGATGATCCCCGAGACGGCGGCCAGGGCGATGTTCGTGATCACCCCCGCGGAGGCGACGTAGATCGGGTCCCGCTTCTGGTCGCGCAGCAGGCGGAAGTTGACGGGGACCGGCTTGGCCCACCCGAACACCATCCCCGTGCCCAGCAGGAGCATCATGGCCGGGAGGAGGATCGTCCCGAACGGGTCGATGTGCGGAAGCGGGTTGAGCGTCACCCGCCCCAGCATCTTCGCCGTGGGGTCCCCCTTCTTGTACGCGACCCACCCGTGCGCCGCCTCGTGGAAGGTGATCGCAAGGATAACGGGGATCGCATATACGGACAACTTGTGCAGGAACTGCGCGATGTCGGGCAAACGTTCGTCCTCTCTGTTCGGGAAATAGTTATTCTACCACCGAAACCGCAGAACCGGACCTACGAACTGCAACCCCAGAACCGGGACGTTCCTAGAACTCCCCCAAAAGAGGGACAGAGATGAACGATAATTTTTTATGCCCGTAGAAACCATCTCTGTCCCAGTTCTGTGGGAGTTCTAGGAACGTCCCGGTTCTGGGGTTTTCGGTTCCGGGGTCGGGGTCGGGGGGGAGGTGGAGAGGAGGAAGGCGATCTCTTCCTTCTTGTTGCGGAGTTCGCCGGTCAACTTCCGCTCCAGGAGGTGGTCGAAGATCTTCTTGAAGACCGGGCCGGGACGGTACCCGAGCTCGAGGAGATCATGCCCGTTCACCTGGAGGCGGACATTTTTCAACTGGGTGAAATAGAGAGATATATATCTTTTTATATCCGGGTGTTTCGAGCGCGCCATCAAGTAAAGGATCACTTCGGTCGGCAAGGGAGAGAGGACATCGTATATAATTTTCCGGGAGACGAAAGACGTCGAGACCAGCCGCAGGATTACGCTCTCCCCCTCGTCCTTGCAGATCCTGACCCACTCGCGCACCCGCGAGCGCACGCCGAGGTCCTTCGCCAGCTTCTTCGCGTCGTCCGGGGAAAGGGGGTCGAGCAGCGCGAGGAACGACACCGCCCACTTTTCGACCTTCTCTTCCAGGAAGAGGAGGGAGAACCAGGCGAGCACCTCCTGGACCTCCCCGAGTAGCGCCAGGTGCGCCTTGTCCAGCGCCAGGGCGGGATGGATCGACGTCCCGAGGCCGAGATCGGAAAGACGCCGCACGATCGAGACCGGATCTTTTTCTTTAAGTATTAGCTCCAACTCACTGTATAACCTTGGCTTTGGAATCCTGCTCAACAGATCCAGCCGGACCGCGTTCCGGATCAGGTTCAACGTGTGCCGGCCGACGGTGAAGCCGAAGCGCCGCTCGAAGCGCATCGCCCGGAGGATCCGCGTCGGATCCTCGACGAACGACAGGGAGTGGAGCACCCGGATGACCTTCTCCTTGATGTCCCGCTGGGCGCCGAAGAAGTCGACCACCTCCCCGAACCCCTCGGGGGAAAGCCGGACGGCAAGGGTGTTGATGACGAAATCCCGGCGGTACATGTCCTGTTTGAGGGAGCTGTACTCCACCGTGGGGAGCGCCGCCGGCTTGAGGTAATACTCGACGCGCGCGGTGGCGACGTCGATCTTGAAGCCGTCCCGGAAGACCAGCACCGCGGTGCCGAACTTGTGGTGCGGCCGGACGCGGGCGTCCTGCTCCTCCGCGAACGTCTCGGCGAACCGGATGCCGTCCCCCTCGACCACGATGTCCACGTCGAGGTTGTCGACCCGCATCACGAGGTCGCGAACGAACCCACCGACGGCGAACGCCTTCATCTCCAGCCGTTCCGCGCACTCCCCCACCGCCCGCAGCAGGGACAGCACGCGGGCCGGAAGCCGATCCCGCATCAGGTTCCCCACGTTCTTGCGGGGCGCCATCGCCCCTTCCGCGCCGACATCCTCCACGGCGCCGGGATGCTCCACGTCCCGCAAGTCGTAGAGGAAGAGGAGCAGCCCCGTCCGGGTGATGACCCCGAGGAGCTCCTTCCCGCGCACCACCGGGACCAGCCGCTGGTTCTTTCCGATTATGATCTCCTCGACCCGCTCGATCTCCGTTTCGGGCGCCACCGTCTCGTAGTCGGCGTTCATGTACTCCGCCGCCCGCTCCTCGCCCAGGCCGTGGTAGACGGCCTTCTCCACCACCTGCCGGGTGAGGATCCCCGCCACCACGCCGCCCCGCGTCACCGGCACGGCGTTGATGTTGGAACGGGTGAGCGCATGATGCACTTCGAGGATCGTATCCCCCGCGTCCACGGTGCGCGCGGGTGACGCCATCACGTCCGCCGCCGTCCGCCTCGGGATCACCTTCTCTTCCAGCACGCGAAGGACACGCTCCCGAACCTGGAACGTCGTCGCGTCCTTCACGGTGGCCGACGCGGCGTAGGCGTGCCCGCCGCCGCCGAACTCGCGCATCACCGCGGCCGCGTCCACCTCGGGCTTCCGGCTGCGGCCCACGAGCACCACCCTGTCCCCCATCTGGCAGATGACGAAGAGGACGCTCACCGCCTCCATGTCGCGCAATTTGTGGACGAGGAGCGCCAGGTCCCCGACGTACTCCTCCCGCCGCGCCTCGGCGATCACCACCTCGACCCCTCGGATCGTGTACGTCCGCGTCCCCTGGATCAGGTCGTACAGCAGGGATATCTGCCCGGAGGTCAGGTCCCGGGCGAGGATGTCGGACACCTGGGAGAGTTTCGCCCCGCACGACAGCAGGTGCGCCGCGGCCAGGTAGTCGTCCACCGTGGTCGACGGGAAGCCGAGCGAACCGGTGTCCTCGTAGATCCCGAGCATCATCACCGTCGCCTCGTCCGGGGCGATCGGAATCCCCCGCTCCTTGAGGATCAGCACGAGGATCGTGGTGGTCGAGCCGACGCGCCGGATCACCTCGAGGTCGCCCTTGACGTCGGCGTCCTCGTCGGGATGGTGGTCGTAGACGTGGACGGGGACGCCCGGGCGGCCGATCAGCTCCCCGAAGATCCCGATGCGCGCGCGGCTGCGGATGTCGACCAGGATGAGGCGGGTCACCTTGTCGATGTCGATCTCGCGGGGCTTGCGCAGCGGCAGATTGTAGAAGGCGGACTGGACGAGGAACCCCTTGACCGTCTCCTCCTGCGACCCGGGCAGGACGCAGACCGCCCCTGGGTAAAGCTTGCACGCCGCCAGCATCGACGCGATCGTGTCGAAATCGGCGTTCAGGTGGGTGGTGATTATATCCACGCCCCGGATTATCGCATACTTAGGCCGAAAATCCGTGTCCCCAAATGTCCCGCGGAGCATTTTCCCGCCTAGCGAAGGCACGATCCACCACGGGCCATCCTCGCGCGAAATCCCGCCCTCCGGCCCGCTCCCTCCCTGCGGCTCGTTGGAGGCCGGGATCGCCTCGCAGGCGCAGAGGACGGCGGCGTGGCATAGGCTGTCGTTTGAGGATCACGCCGCCCTGCCGTTGGCGTTTGGAACCTTGACGCAGGATCCGTGATTCTTGTTGTGCTCGGTGGTCAGTTCGATCAGCACGTCCCGGTCATTCGACAGGTAGGACGTGTGCTTGTTGACGGTCTTTCGGAGCAGCCACAGTTCGCGCCATGCGCCCCCCGCCATGAAGATTCCGACTCCGTACTCGACCGCCTCTTTCAGTTCGATGGACATGTTGCCTCCCGCCTGCCGTGGTGTGCTATCGAAACGGTTCCCAACGAAACCTGATCGACGCTGCGCCCTTCATCCCGCCACCCGGTTCCGCCCACGTCTCGGCCCGCGCCCCGAGGTGGACGTTACCGATCCGGACCGGCCACCAAGACGCCTGGACGTCTATCTGCCTCCCCCCGACGCCGTACCCGCCCTCGATTTCCACCCGCTTCCAGTTCCCGTCGCGCCACGGGAGGCCGAAGAAGGGTTCCTTTTGCGGGTCCAGCGTCGTCTGTACGGCTCCCGAGGGGAGAAGGTCGGTCCTGACATAGGTTTCCCCCCGACTCGGCGGCACGACAGCGGAATCAAGCCGCTCCATGCCCCTTATGACGTTATCCGGTCCTGCGGCGGGGGCGACGGCGGGCACCTTCGCCTGCTCCTCGGGGGGGAGTTCCGCCGCGGGGATCGTGGCGACCGGTCGGGTGCTGATGCGAGGCTTCGGATGCCCGACCTTCGCCGCCTTCGCCATCGCTGGCACCTGGTTCCCCTGGTAGACGTTACCCCCCCCCTGCGTGGCCACGGGTGTTTGGACGGGGTTCGGTTTCGCCGGCCAGAGACGCCATTTCGCGTAGTAGAGCCCGGCACAGATCCCGAGGGCCGCGAGGATCAGCAGGCACCGGACAAGCCAGCGCGGAGCACCCGGGGCACGGGCGATCGCCTCCCCTTCGATCTTCGCCGCCGCTTCCCGGGCCGGAGGGGCTACCTTCGCCGCGAGGAACCGTCGCAGGTCGTCGAGCCACATCGGGGCCTCCCTCCTACCTCTCCGCCTCGTAGCATTCCGGTTTCTCGCGTCGGGACAGTTCCTGGCACTCCCACTTGCTGTCTTTCCCCGCCGGGCGCACCGCGCTCCAGCACTCCTTCACCTCTTTCCCTCCGACGATCTTGATCCGGTCGAAACATCCCGCGGTAGTTGCAGCCTTGACGATCGCCGCCGTGCCGCCGCCCGTCAGGAACCGTTCCATCGCCTCGTACTCCCGGACCTTCGCGTTCGTCAGCCACAGGTATTCCTTCGAGCAGTCGTCGCCGACACAGAGCGGCTTCTTATCGAGGTGCTTCGGCCTCGTGCCCGCGCAGGAAGCGAGCACGATCGCCAATATCACACTAAGTGTGAAAGCGAGAATTCGCCTCATGCCCCCAGCCTCCTCCCGAACATCCGCTCGATCGTGGGCTGGATCGACGCGGAGTAGACCTCCCACGCGGCCACGGCGTACGCCCCCGTCTGCAGCCCCCCGCGGAACTTGGAGATGGCGCCCTCTCCCTTGTCCATGTCGAGGAAGAACGCCAACGCCGTACCGACGATGAACGCCGACGCCAGGGGGATCCACTTCAACTGCTCGATGGTGGCGAAGATCTTCGGCGATGCGCCGCAGATCGGCGGCGCCGGGGACGGCAGCAGCCCCTTGATGATCTGGACGACCACGATCGTCACGACCACCATCGCCATGTCCGCGCTCAGGTACTTCGTGAAATCCGGCACCGGCACGGCGAGCGTCTCCGCCAGGACGGTCAGGGGAAGCAGGAGCAGGAAGATCAGAAACGGAAGTCCTTTCATCGTGGGTCTCCTTCCGCATCATTTCTACGTGCGCAACGAATATCTCCGGCGGCATCCATATTCCGAACAGGCACCGCCTCAAAGGAACGCCTTCAGCGCGAGGTAGCACCGGTTCACACATCCGCGGCGGGATTCCTTCTGCGTCTTGACGTTGTGCTTCTCGATCCGCAGCGCGACGTACACCGTGGCCTCCAGGTACGGCCGCGCCATGTTGAACAGACCGCTTTCCCCGTAGGCGCTCCCGAGGTTCGAGAACAGATCCGTCAGGTGGTCGACGATCTTCGGGACCTCGGGGAGCATGACCTCGACGTCGTCCAGACCGAGGTTGACCGCGCAGTCGAAGACGACGCAATCCAACGGCCACGGCAGGGTGTCGCAGCCCGCCGGGAGCCAGTAATCCGCCAGATATATGTTCGCTATCTCCTCGTCGGTGAGGCTCCGGGCGATGATCCGCTTCCGGAGGTGCGGATACTGCTTCGTGGATATCCCCCGCCACGTCTCCCCGCCGGAGTCGACGGTGTACCCGCCCTCGCGATCGAGCGTGAAGGGAAGGGCTTTCGTCAGGAAGTTCTCGCGCATCTACGTCTCCTTTTACTTTCCTCCCCCGTAAGGCTCGCCCTCGGCCTCCTGGAAGACACAAACGACGCCGAGAAGATAGTCGGGGACCAGCCTCACTTCTACGCTCCTTTCATTCGTGGTATCTCACGCGGATGTAGAGTTTCTTATCCACCATGTTGGCCGCCGAGAACGTGACCCGCATGTAATCCCCCTCTGCCGGGGTAGTGCTATCCAACGCCGGGGCAAGAATGGCGGCACCAGTCGCCGTTTGGTCCGACGCAAACACATTCGTGCAGGTCGGCGTAGCGATGTTGGAGCAGTACGACAGGTTGACGGTCACATTGTCAGTAGATGCTCCGGAGAGTTTGCCGGTATTGTCCTGCACCAGGAAAATTACGTTGTCAAGTGTTCGCGCACGGGGAAGTGGGCCGGTAAATATCACGTTGTCTGCCAAGGTGGGAGCGTTAAGGTTGACCTGATCGTATTGATACCGTTGGTCTACGTAGGCGGTGGTTGCAGCTTTCGTCGAGTTGTCGTACGGCGCTGGGAGAGCAGCACTAAGATAGGCTGGACTACTAATCTCTACAGTATCAAACGTATCTATAAGCAGCCGAGATCCAGCTACACCTGATATATTCATCCCAGGCACTGACGGGTCTAAGTCAATAGACCCAGCACCAGTAGCCCAAAGGTAAATCTCTCCATTATTGTAGAGATCAAATCTAGAGAGCACAGTCCCTGCATCCGTGAGCATGCCATATCGAGCATAACTGGCAGATGGAGAATAGAACTTCGCGTACCCACCGGTGACGGGAAATTTAATTTTATTCTGGATAACCGAGTTATCCGCAAGATCCACCGAGGCGATTGTTCCGTCTACAATTTTGGTACCCGTGATCGTGTTGTCCCCGATTCGTGCATCGGGAAGAGTGCCCAATGATAGATTTGAGGCGTTGTCGCCCCCGAGATTTGTGAGTGCCACCGCCGCTGTGGCGGAACCTGTACCACCGCTAGCCACCCCGAGAGGGACAGTAAGATACAGCGGTGGATCAATGATCACATTGTCTTGACCAGAAATCTGTAGGTACGTTCCCGCACCGCCATTCAGAAACGTAGCCATCGAACCGGGATCGAAGTCCAATGATCCAATGAAAAGATGATCGGATCCGCGAGTACTCTTGATATAGATCTCTCCAGTATCATCCATCTCAAACCGGCTAGTAACTGTGTCGTCGGACGACCGAAACATGTCGTATCGAACCCAACTCGCAACAGGACTAAAGATACGAACATACCCGTTAGTCGTAGGGAACTTTATGTGCCTCTGCGAAATAGCGTTGTCCTGAATCTTCGCACTAGTGATGGAGTTGTCTACTAACGACAGCGCCGGGGTCGTCGTGCCGGTCGCTACCCCGATCATCGAGTCGCCGGTGACGGAGGTGACAGTGCCCGTGCACGCGCCCCAGTAGAACGTATTGTCCCCGGCGGATTTCAGGCAGTAGGCGGCGACACCATTGTCGGAAACCAGGGCAAGCTGGTACAGGCGTTCCAGCGACACCGTGTTGTCGGCGAAGAAGGACAGATGCGAGGCGTTCAGGCCGCAGTACGTCCTCCCACCCGCCGACGTGACGCAGGTATTCCCGAGCCGGAGATCCCCTATCACGCCGAGGCCGCTGATGGAGTACGGCCCGAGCGGTCGGATCTCCGAACGGGCGACGCCTACCGCCAAGATCACCATCGCAAACAGTGCCGCCGCAACCTTTCTCATGGCATGAACCTCCAAATGAAAAGCCCCGCTCGCAGGCGGGGCCGATGATGAACCGAGTACGATTCGCTCGTATTTACAATCCAAGGATTGCCTTGAGCGTCGCCTTAAATTGATCGTGCGTGATCGGAGCCTTTACTTCCAGCGCCCGGAGACGGTTCTCGTAGTTGAACAGAACGCGTGCCGCTCCCCGCAGGAGCGCGTTCTGTAGACGCTCCTCCTCGGATCGAGCGGATTCTTCCGCGGCAATAACCGCTGGATCCATTTCTCGCCATGACACGGCCCCGGGATAGTGCGGGAGGAACTTCCCCGCCTCTGCCGCATCACGTACGCCTTCGATCGTTCGCATCACCTGGCCGGCCCCGTCCAACAATTCGATTCTCATGCGTGCCCTCCGTCAGGGGATGAGATGGACGACGGTGATGTATCCGCTCATGCCGGATGCGACGCCGGCCACGTTCCATTCGATCTCAATCGCTGCCCGCGTCCCAAGGATCCCCGCGAGGCTCACCTCAAGGATTCCGTTGATGTCCCCCGTGCCATCCTGCTTCAATTCGTTCGAGTAGTTCGATCCTACCTTCACCCGGACGTACGCATGCCATCCAGGGGCATTGGCGCAATGGATCGCGGCGGCGAAACGCATTCTGGGAAACAACGCTGTATCGAAGTACATCGGGTTCGTCGCCGGGACTTTTGCCGCCTGCTGCCAGCCGGTCGTGTCTGCCAATGCCGCATCGCAAAACACGTGGCCTGCTTGCGCCATACTCACGACGGCTCCCACGCCGTCGAAGATGCAGCTTCCAGAAGTAGCGTCGGACGAATCCGCTCCGATCAGGCGGAGCTTAAAGTATCTCGCATCGGCCGGAGGGAGCACGGCCCGGGCATAGGTGGTTCCAGCCGTTGAATTGCTCGTACTGTCGTCGTAGATATCCGTGGTTGCCGTGGTACACGCCGTTTGGTCTTTCTTGTACCAGAGGACGCGAACGATGTTCCGTATGTCCGCCACGGAGGATTTCATGTGCCACCAGACCAGCAGTGGGACAAACTCGGAGCACTCCGCAAAATCCTGCATCGTCAGGTAGCCGCCACCGCTGCCGCTTGATACGAATTTATACCCCTGCTTGCCATGGAGCGGGTCCGTCGTCTCGATGTCTCCCGTCCCCCACTTGAACGATACCCAGCCGGTCGGATCGTTGGGGGATACGCCCTGCTCGAACGACCCGTTCTCCACGAGGATCCCGCCGCCCAGGTTGTCGTACAGGAAGCTGATATCGTCTGCGATGATGTCCGCCAGGGACTTCTTCGTCGAGTGCCCCTGCGTCGGCTTCGTGATGGTTGTGTACGCCATTCCTTACCCCCTACATCCACACGCCGGCATTATAGGAATCAGGATCAGTCGAGTCCGCGAACCCGTTGTCGTCGGACCAGTACCCGAAATTCTGCCGGGCGTATGCTTTCTGCGCCGCCGTCCAGTTCTTATCCCATGTCTCGGCCGACCCCCCACCGAGGGAGGCCGGGAACACCGGAGCGTCCTCAGTCCAATGCCCCGGCTCGTTCTTCATCCCGTGCAGATCGCCGAGGATAAGATCAACCCACATGCGGTTCGCGAGGGACCGCTTGATTTCCAGGACCTCGAAGACGGCGTCTACAGCCCCGCGCGGGCGTTGGATGTGGACGTAATCCGCCGGTAGAAGCGTCCACCCGCGCCAATTCACCCGCGCACGGTACATTCTCGCCGGCTCCCCCCTCATCCGTACAGCCCGCTGCCCCACGTAAGCGGCGTCCGAGCTGCGGTGCAGCGGCGTCCTCTCCATCACGTCCACGGCCGCCTGCGGGAACTGCTGGAAATACTGCCCCGAGGGACGCGGTGCGATGTAGACCTGCTTGAAATCGCGCATGGCGTGGATCTGATATTCGACCTTAATCTGCGAGAGCACGTCCTTGGTGTCGATGTTCTCCTCGAAAGACGCGATCTCGCGGTCACCGGAGAACGGCATGGCGGTGTTTCCCTGCGGAGGGTTGAACGCCACGTACCGGTACTTCCCGTCGAAGTCGTTGAACAGATACGAACCGACGGCCGCGTTGATGTCGCCGATGATCGTGGCGACTTCGGTTTCTTTTTCGATATGGATCCCGGGGGACAAGAACACGACGTCGTGTCCAAACCGATCGGGGCCGAGTTCGAAAAACGTCTTCGACGTTGCGAAGGAGGCGGAATGCTTATACGCCGACGCCTCTCCCGCCTGCACGAAGATCAGGTCCGCCACCACATCCGACGGGTTTTCCATGATCGTGCCGTCGGGGTTCCTCATGCCGACGAAGTCGCAGGCGATCTCCTGTTCCGGTGTCCAAACGCTCGGGGCGAGGGTGAACTCCGCATTAGCGGCGTCCTTCGTTGAAATCGGAACTCCAACCCATGATTCCGTGACACCGTCGAACACGCGGACCTCTGCGATGTCGTACACCGCATGGCCTGCGACCCTGAACCGGAATGCCTCGACGTCCACGCATACGGGACGCACGTCGTATACGTATCCGTAGGCGAGTTGCTTCACCTTCCCGATCGACTTCTCTTCCATTTTCGGCCAGTCGTCGCGGGTCCACATCGCCGTCGGGATCTTGCGCTTGAGGACCCCTTTCCGCTCCTCCAACTCCAGCACGAACTCGGCGTTCGTCTTCTCCCACCGGATGGTTTTCCAGGTACCGATGACGTCATGCTCGGCGTACGTCGCCAGATTCCGCAGGAGGCTCAAGTCCCCCGTGGGGACGAGTGCGCCCGCCTGGCTCACCTCGGTGTACGCTCCGACGCTCCCCGGCTCCGTGTAGGCGCCTTCGGGGGGCATGGCGTAAACCCACCCCGCCGGAAGCGGATCATCCGCCGCCATCAGGATCCGCGTCGCGCCGGCGTTCCAGTCCAGATGCGACAGGAGATCGAAGAATCCGTCCTGATTGGTGAATTCCATCTTCCCGCCGCCGATCTGCGGCGCGTCGCCGAATTTCGCCTCGACCCGCATGGAGAGGGTCGGAAGATTCATCACCCGCGGATCGTAGTAGATGCCGTTGTAGATCCGCCCCGCGCGATCCGTGAAGTAGAACTGGATCATCGCCTGGAGCGACTTCGCATAGGGCGAGGCACTGCCGGTGCAATGGACGTAGATCCGAGCAGTGGCGCGGTCCCAGTACCAGCTCCCGGCGTTTGCATCCACAAGCGCCGTCGACGCTCGTTCCGTCAACGCCGCACCGCTTTCCATCACCTGCTCCACGGTACGGGAGGAGCCGGCAATAGTGGATGCGAACCACGTGTTCGCAAGACCGCCGGCGGCGGCGGTCCAGTGCATCAGCCGTTCCCCGGCCGTGGTCTCGAACAGAAAACAGACGGATAGGTTCGGATACGCCAGGCGGTCGGATAGAACGGTCATCGCCTAAATATCCTCTGCGAGTTCAAGTTCGGCCTGCCACTTCCGCGGGCCGCCGGGCCCGGCGAGCTCAAGCTCCCGCCCCTTGAGCGATCGGGCCTTGACGTAGTAGAGGAGGTCATACGGCTTGCTCGCAGGGACGATCGACACGAAGAACGGGGTGTGCGTGCCGCATGCGGAGGCCAACGCCTTTAGCTGCTCCATCTGCGCATCGCTCACCGGGGGGAACCGGACGGAGACCATGTTGCGGATGGGACGGATATCGGAGTAGGAAACGCCGTCAGGCGTCGAGTCCGTGACTGAGTAGTCATCGGGGGTGATCTTCAACCCTCCCGGCATGGCGGGGCCGCGCTCGCATTCATACGACGGGCCGAGATAGATCCGCCCGATGTCCCGCGTCTCGGCGGCGGCGCCCTTCGTGAAGATGAACCGCCACCATTGGTACATCTGATCCTCGGGGAAATGATGGGCCATGACGTAAGGGTTGTAGGTGACCACCTGATCGACGGAAGGCGCCCCCCAGGAGTCCGTCGCGTTCCCCTGGATCTTGATGGCGCTGTCGCCGACCTGAAGATCATGGGCCAAGATAATGATGTCCCGGACAGCCTTCGGGCTGCCGAAGTCGAACTTGACCCACTCGGCTGCGACGGACACGCCAGTGCGATATACCTTCCCGCGGTGCGGATGGATCAGATTCGACACGGGCAAGTCGGCGTTTTCGGACCCGGCCGTGACGACCACCCCGGAAACATCGATCATGTTCTGCCACATCAATCTCATGTCGTCGCCAGCCGCCAGCCGTATTGACGCCCGCGGCGCTCGATCCATCGTCCGAACTTCTCGCCGTCGAGGTAGATGTCGCCGGAACGCGGCACGCCTCCGCCCCTGCCGCCATCGCCGTCCAGGAACTCCGTAAGGTCCTCGTTCTGCCGCGGGGAGAGTACGCGCTCGCCGCGATCAAGGAGGTAGGTCTGCTCCGAGGGGACGTAGCCGAGCCCGCCGTGCGCGGCACCTCCTGCAATCGCCAATCCTTCCGCTAAGGCTACCGTAGCGGTGATCCCGGACGCAGCAGCGAACGCATTCGACCCGTACGTCGCCAGGGATACCATCGCCGCCGCGGGGGCGTATGCGGCGGCGATCGCCGACCCGGCGACTTCTGCTGCGGCTATCTCCGCCGTCTGGAATGCCTTCCCC
>JAMDCN010000086.1:0-16123 GCA_023489025.1 Deltaproteobacteria bacterium
AGGCGGGGAAACGCGGGGACGTGGGTGGACGGCGGCCACAACCCGGACGCGGCCCGGGCCCTGTCCCGGGAGCTCATCCCGATCCGGAAGGCCGGGAGCCGCATCGTGGCCGTCTGGAGCATGCTCCGGGACAAGGACGCGGGGGGATTCCTGAGGGCCATGAGAAGATCCGTGGAGCACTGGGTCGTCTACCCTCTGAGCCACGAGAGGGCCGCGACGACCGAGGTCCTGGCGTGCGCCTGCCGCGCGGCGGAGGTCGATTTCGAGACGGCCCCCGATTTCCCGGGTGCGTGGCGGGCCGCCCGCCTCCGGGCGGGCCGGGACGGCGTCGTCATCGTGTGCGGGTCTTTCGTCGCCGTCGGCGACGCCTACCGTCACCGCCTGGGGGATGTCCCTTGAGGCGGCTTCTGGCTGCGGTCGGGACGGCCGTTTTCCTCCTCGCGGCGCTTGCCGCATCGGCCGCGGGGGAACCGCCCCGGGGAATCGACCCGGCGGCCTTTCTCAAGGAGGCGACGACTCTCGGACTCCCCGTGACCATCACGGCCGATAAGCTCTCCTTCGACGAGAACACGGGCGTGGCCGTCGCCGAGGGGAACGTGGAGGTGGCCTTCGGGTCCAAAAAGATCCGCGCGGAGAAAATCCTGTACAACACGAAGACCCAGGAGGCGGAGCTCGCCACCAACGTGCGGTATTGGGACGCGGGCGACGAATTCACGTTCGAGAAGATCCGGCTCAACTTCGAAACGGAAAAAGGAGTCCTCGAGAAAGGACGGATCCGGCTCGGAACGAACAACTACCAGATCGCGAGCGAACGGATCGAGAAAACCGGGAAGCGTTCGTTTTTCATCAGGAAGGGGACCCTGACGACCTGTCCCTCCTGCGACCCCGCGCCGGACTGGAGCTTCGAGGTGTGGGAAGCCCGCGTGACCATCGACGGTTACGCGGTGGGCCGGAACGTCGTCATGCGCGTCCGCGGCGTCCCCGTCCTGTGGTTTCCGTACGCGGCGTTTCCCGTCAAGCTGATGCGGCAGAGCGGCTTTCTCCTCCCGACCTTCACGAGCAGCCCGTCGCGCGGTTTTACCGTTTCCATCCCGTTCTACTGGGCGATCAACCGCTGGAGCGACGCGACGATCACTCTCGACGGGATGAAAAAGAGGGGAATCCGGCCGGACCTGGAGTATCGTTACGTCCTCAACCCGCATTCGGAGGGAGAGGTCCGCGGGACCGTTTACCGCGACCGCGTGCTGGCCGAGACGAGGTCTCGCCTATACGGCAAGAACGTCTTCCGGTACGGGGAGGACGTGACGGTCAACGCGAAGTACGACCTGGCCTCCGACGAGCGTTACTACGTGGACCTCGTCGACGAGGACATCCTCCGGACGGCGCGGCACGTCCCCTCGCGGGGATTCGCGGGAGATGGGGGGAGCTCCTCCAACAGCGCGTTGTCCGTCACCTGGGTCCAGGACGTGCAGGGGTTGCCGGTCGACAACGTGGTCCAGCGCCTGCCGGAATACACGGGGACCTGGCTTCCGAAATCGATCGGAGAGACGGGGATCTTCGGCTCCGGCGACGCGCAGGTCACCTATTTCTACCGCCGCGCGGGGGAGCGGACCGTGCGGGGGCGCGGATACGCGGAACTGGCGCGCCCGATCGGACTTTATCCGTCCGTTTCGCTCACGCCGTTCCTGTTCGCCGAAGTTCTCGAGAACCGGGTCGTCTCCGGGGCGGCTGCGGGGGACGAAGCCGGTCGCCTCGTTCCGGGAGGCGGCGCGGTGCTCAGGACGGACCTGCGGCGCGACTTCCCGGAAAGATCGGGCAACCTGCTGGTCCATGCGGTCTCGGCCAGCGCGGGGTTCCGCTGGGTCCCCTCCGTGAGCCAGGCCGACATCCCCATCGTCGACCAGTGGTCCCGGCTCGCTCCGCGGCAGCAGTGGACCTTCCGCGTCGACCAGCGGTTGCTGCGCATCGGCGCGGAGCCGGGACCGTCCGAGCTCGCCTCCCTGGATATCGAATGGGCGATCGACACCCGATCGGCGGGACCGTCCGATACGCCGTACGTCGATCCGCTGTCCCCTTACGCGCGGGCGCTGCGGGAGGAGGTGGATCTGGCGGTCGGCCATCACCGGACCGGGCGGGTCGCTTCGGACGTCTTCGCCCGCTTCCGCGTCACGCCGAAGCCGCGCTGGAAGTTCGGGGGGGAGAGCCTGTTCGACGTCCCGGAGGGTCGCTTCGTGACCGCCGCCGTCTCGGGGGAGTGGGAACGGGACAAGGACACCAGGGTCGGCCTGGAATACCGGATGACGAAGACCCTCGCCGAAGACGTTGCGGCCCTTCTCGCCGTGCGGCCGCTCCGTTTCCTGGGATTCAGGAGCGAGATCCACTACTCGATCCGGAACAAGAAGCTGACGGACGGCTCGGCCGCCGTGACGCTTTACCCGAATAGCGACTGTTGGAGCGTGGGGCTCATCGTGGGACGGACGACGCTGCCCAGCCAGACGAGCATCAAGCTCACGTTTTCCCTCCGGGGAATCGGGTCGGTCGGGAACTGACGGAGGACCGATGAAACGAATGCTGGTCACGGGAGGGAAAGGGCTCCTCGGGCGCGAGATCCTCGATGCGTTCGCGGGAGAATGCGAGATCCTCGTCACGGACGAGCCGGAGTGCGACGTGACGCGGGCGGCGGATGTCCGGCGGGCCATGGACGACTTCCGCCCCGCCGTCGTCGTCCACTGCGCGGCGTACACGGCGGTGGACCGCGCGGAGGACGAACGGGACAAAGCGTTCGCGGTCAACGCACTCGGGACGCGGAACGTCGCGTGCGGATGCCGGGAGCGCGGCGCGCTCCTGGTGACCTATGGGAGCGACTACATCTTCGACGGGACGAAGGGGGCCCCCTACGCGGAGGAGGACGAGGCGAACCCGCTGTCCGTCTACGGGGCGAGCAAGTGGGCCGCCGAGCTGGCGCTCCGGGAGGAGGCGCCCGAACATCTGCTCGTCCGGTCGCAATGGCTCTACGGTCCGGGCGGGCGGAACTTCGTCTTCACGATCCTGTCGAAGGCGCGGCGGGGGGAGACGTTGCGTGTCGTCTCGGACCAGGTGGGATGTCCCACCTCCGCGAAGGACCTGGCGGAGGGAACGAAGCGCCTCCTGTCCGCCGGCGCGCGCGGGACCTTTCACTTCTCGAACGAGGGGGACGCGAGCTGGTACGATTTTGCCGCCTTCATCCTCGCCTGCGCCTTGCCGGGGGCGGCGGACCTCCGCCCGGCGCGGTCGTCCGATCTCCCGTATCCCGCCCGGCGCCCCGCCTATTCCGTCCTGTCGAAGGAGAAGTACCGGAGGACCACCGGCGTGACGCCGCGGCACTGGCGGGACGCGGCCCGGGAGTTCGTCGCCCTCGGGAACGGGGCGGGCGCCTCCGGCGGACCGGACAGGACCACGCGATGAGCGAACGACAAGGAGGCGCCATGCGGATTCTCGTCACCGGAGGGGCCGGCTTCATCGGGTCGAACGTCGCGGACGCCTACGCGGCGCTGGGCCACGAACTGCTCGTCCTCGACGATCTCTCGTCGGGCAAGAAGGAAAACGTCCCCCGATCCGCGCGGTTCGTCCTGTGCGACGTCGGATCGGAGACGGCCGTCGAGGCGATCCGGAGGTTCCGGCCGGAGGTCGTGAATCATCACGCCGCCCAGATCAACGTCCGCCGGTCCGTGGCGGACCCGGCGTTCGATGCCCGGGTCAATATCCTGGCGACGCTTCGCCTCCTCGAAGCGTGCCGCGAGGCGGGCGTCCGGAAGTTCCTGTTCGCCTCGTCGGGCGGCGCCGGGTACGGGGAGCAGGAGACCCCGTTCGCGGCCGAGACCCATCCGTTGCGGCCGGTCAGCCCCTACGGCGTCGCGAAGATGGCGGTCGAGATGTACCTCCATTATTACCATGTCCAGCACGGCCTCGACTACACGGCGCTCCGGTACTCGAACGTCTACGGGCCGAGGCAGGACCCCCACGGGGAGGCGGGCGTCGTCGCCATCTTCTCGGAGCGCCTTTTGCGGGGCCAGGCGGCGATCATCAACGGGGACGGCGAGCAGACGCGGGACTACGTCTACGTCGGGGACGTGGTGCGGGCGAACACGGCCGCCCTCGCGCGCGGAGGCGGCCGGTCGATCAACATCGGGACGGGGATCGAAACGAGCGTCAACACGATGTTCCGGACCCTCCGGTCGCTCTCCGGGAGCAGGCAGGAGGAAATCCACGGCCCGGCGATGCCGGGTGAGCAGAGACGGTCGTGTCTCGAGAACGGGCTGGCGCTTGAGGAACTGGGGTGGTATCCTGAAACTTCGTTGGAGGAAGGGCTCTCCCGCACTCTGGAATTCTTCCGCCAGAAGATCGATACTTCCGCCAAGTGGTAGCGATGCGCATCGAGCAGATCCGCAACTTTTCCATCATCGCCCACATCGACCACGGCAAGTCGACGCTCGCCGACCGTCTCATGGAGGTCACAGGGACCCTCACCGGGCGGGAGAAGGTCGACCAGTTCCTCGACAAAATGGACATCGAGCGGGAGCGGGGGATCACCATCAAGGCCCAGACCGTCCGGATGCGATACACGGCACGGGACGGGAAGGAGTATGTCCTGAACCTCATCGACACGCCGGGCCACGTGGACTTCTCGTACGAGGTGTCCCGCAGCCTGTGCGCATGCGAGGGGGCGATCCTCGTCGTCGACGCGTCGCAGGGCGTCGAGGCCCAGACGCTGGCCAACGTCTACATGGCGCTGGAGCAGAACCTGGAGATCGTCCCGGTCCTCAACAAGATCGATCTGCCGAACGCCGAGCCGGAGCGGGTCCGGCGCGAGATCGAGGACGTCATCGGGCTGGACACGTCGGGTCTCATCGCCGCCTCGGCGAAGAAGGGGATCGGCATCGAAGAGATCCTCGAGAGGATCGTCCGCGCCATCCCGCCTCCCGCCGGCGATCCCGCCGCGCCCGCCAAGGCGCTGATCGTCGATTCCTGGTTCGACAATTACGTCGGGGTGGTGATCCTCGCCCGGGTCTTCGACGGGACGCTGCGGCCCGGCCAGAAGGTCCTCCTGATGGCCACCGGCAAGACCTGCGAGGTCCAGAAGGTCGGCGTCTTCTCGCCGCACCCGACGGAGGTCGGGTCGCTCGGGCCCGGGGAGGTGGGGTTCGTGATCGCCAACATCAAGGAGGTCAAGGAGACGAAAGTCGGCGACACCGTGACCGATGCGAAGACGCCGGCGTCCGTCCCCCTGCCGGGGTTCACGGTGGTCCGCCCGATGGTCTTCGCCGGGGTGTACCCCGTCGTCCCCGACCACTACGGGCAGCTCCGGGCGGCCATCGAGAAGCTGCGGCTCAACGACTCGTCGTTCACCGCCGAGCCGGAGAGCTCGGTGGCGCTCGGGTTCGGTTTCCGGTGCGGCTTCCTGGGACTGCTCCACATGGAGATCGTCCAGGAGCGCCTGGAGCGGGAATACGGCGTCGAGCTCATCACGACGGCGCCGACCGTCGGGTACCGGGCCGTCCGGCGGGATGGAAGCGTCGTGGAGGTCGACAGCCCGGCCCGCCTGCCCGAGCCGCTCGAGCTCGATTTCATCGAGGAACCCGTCATCCTCGCCACGATCCACCTGCCGTCCGAGCACCTCGGGAATGTCCTGCGGCTCTGCGAGGAGCGGCGCGGCGTCCAGCGGCAGATGCGCTATGTCTCCGCGAACCGGGTGATCCTCGAGTACGAGCTCCCGCTCAACGAGATCGTCCTCGACTTCTACGACAGGCTCAAGACGGCCTCCCGCGGTTACGCCTCGATGGACTACGAGTTCCTCGCGTTCCGCCGGTCCGACCTGGTCCGGCTCGACATCCTGATCAACGGCGAGAAGGTGGACGCGCTATCCCTCATCGTGCACCGGGAGAACGCCTATCCCAAGGGGCGCAACGTCACGGAGCGCCTCCGGCGCCTCATCCCGCGCCAGCTCTTCGAAGTCGTGATCCAGGCGGCGATCGGGTCGAAGGTCATCGCGCGGGAATCGGTGAAGCCGATCCGGAAGAACGTGCTCGCCAAGTGCTACGGGGGGGACATCACGCGGAAACGGAAGCTCCTCGAAAAGCAGAAGGAAGGGAAGAAGCGGATGAAGCAGGTGGGCACCGTCGAGATCCCGCAGGAGGCGTTCCTCTCCATACTCAAGGTGAAGGAGTAGCCCGACCGATGAAGATATCCGTCAAGGGACACGATCGCCAGGGTCCGGCCCCCCGGGCCAAGAGCAAGGTCCGCGAGTATATCGAGGCGTTCGCCGTGGCGCTCCTCATCGCCCTGACGGTCCGCACCTTCGTGATCCAGGCGTTCAAGATCCCCTCGAGCTCGATGGAGAACACCCTCCTCATCGGAGACCACATCTTCGTCAACAAGTTCATCTACGGCTACCACATCCCGTTCACGAAGGGGCGGATCCTCGAGTTTCATGCCCCTCAACGGGGGGACATCATCGTCTTCGTCTTCCCCGAAGACCCGAGCAAGGATTTCATCAAGAGGGTCATCGGCGTGCCGGGCGACACGGTCGAGATCCGCCGGAAGCAGGTCTACATCAACGGCGTTCCGCTCAAGGAGCCTTACGTCCGCTACGCCGACGGGTTCTCCGTTGATTCCTTCGTCCGGACGCGGGACGACATGCCCCTCGTCAAGGTCCCGCCGGGGAAGCTGTTCATGATGGGCGACAACCGGGACCGGTCCTACGACTCCCGGTTCTGGGGGTTCGTCGACATGGACGCGGTGATCGGGAAGGCGCTCTTCATCTACTTTTCGATCGACTGGACCAAATGGAACGACGGCGTCCCCTGGTTCGAAGTCTGGCGCTACCCCGACCTCGTCCGGTGGAACCGGATCGGGCTCGTTCTCCATTAAGGAGGGCGCAATCGGGGTGCAATCGGGGTTGACGGCCGGCGGAACCGGCGATAAAATTGATGTCAGCCTTTTAAGCTAATCCCGTGAGGTTAGCAAAGGATGAGTGATGGCCATGAGACCGCAAAGAGACCTCTCCGCCTGCCGGCCGGGAGGTTTTTTTTTGCCCGCCGTTAACCCGCATTTCTCCCCAGGCTTCTGCTGCGGCGGCGGAGACGGGCATGTCTCCTGCGTTGCGCTCGGTCGGGCTCCTCGGCGTCGTGTCAACTACGCCTCCGGGGCCCTCGGTCGCGCGCCTTGCATCCACGCCCGTCTCCACCGCCTCGCGACGAACCCTGCTCAGAAAAGCGGGTTGAAACCCTGACGACCCGGGAAGGGGGCGCGCAACGATGAAGAAGGTCGGACGGAAGCTGATACTCGACGCGAAGGGGACGGACCGCGTTCTCTCCCGCCTGACGCACGAGATCCTCGAGAAGAACAAGGGGGCGGAGGACCTCGTCCTGGTCGGGATCTGCGAGGGGGGCGTCCCCCTGTCCAAAGCGATCCAGGAGAAGATCCGGACGATCGAAGGCGTGAAGGTGCCGGCCGGGTACGTGGACATCACCCTCTACCGGGACGACCTCTCGCGGGCCGGATACCAGCCGCGCCTCAAGCGGACGGAGATCCCGTTCTCGATCGACGACAAGCGTGTGATCCTCGTCGACGACGTCCTCTTCACGGGACGCACGATCCGGGCGGCGATGGACGCCCTCATCGACTTCGGCCGCCCCCGCAACATCCAGCTCGCCGTCCTCATCGACCGGGGGCACCGGGAGCTGCCGATCCGGGCCGACTACGTCGGCCGCAACGTGCCCACGGCGCTCTCCGAGAGCGTCGACGTCGCGGTCCAGGGCGATCGCGGGACGTGGGGGGTCTTCCTGCGCGAGACCGGCTCGGGGAAAGGAGAGTGAGGCCGATGGACTGGAGGCGGCGGCACGTCCTGGGGCTTTCCGACTTCAGTCGCGAGGAGATCGAGTTCGTCATCGACACGGCCCGATCCATGGAGGAGGTGCTCTCCCGCGACATCCGGAAGGTGCCGGCGCTGCGGGGGAAGACCGTCGTGAACCTCTTCTTCGAGGCGAGCACGCGGACGCGGACCTCCTTCGAGATCGCGGGGAAGCGGCTTTCCGCCGATGTCGTGAACTTTTCAGCCCCCGCATCGAGCGTGACGAAGGGAGAGACGCTCCTCGACACGGCCCGCAACATCGAGGCGATGAAGCCCAACATCCTCGTGATCCGCCACGCCGCGTCCGGGGCTCCTCATTTCCTGTCCCGGTTCGTCTCCTGCTCGATCGTCAACGCGGGGGACGGGGCGAACGAGCATCCCTCCCAGGGGCTTCTGGATCTTTATACGATCCTTAAAGCAAAAGGGAAGATCGAAGGTCTTAAAATAGCGATAATAGGAGATATTCTACACAGCCGCGTCGTTCGGTCGAACCTCTATTCCCTCGGTCGGATGGGCGCAAACCTCTGGCTGTGCGGCCCCCCGACGCTCGCCCCGAAAGCGATGGAAAAAGGGGGCGCGACCGTGACGCACGATATCGGGGAGGCGGTCCGCGACGCCGACGTGGTCATGATGCTCCGAATCCAGTTGGAAAGACAAAAAACACCATTTTTCCCATCTCTTAGGGAATATTCCAGAAAGTACGGATTGAATAGGGCGATTTTCTCCCTGGCCAAGGAGGATGCGATCATCATGCACCCGGGGCCCATCAACCGGGGGATCGAGCTGGCCGACGACCTGGCGGACTGCCCGAAGTCCGTGATCCTGAACCAGGTCGAATCCGGCGTCGCCGTCCGGATGGCGCTCCTCTATCTTCTCGCGGGAGGTCGCGATGCTGCTCATTAAGGGTGGGCGCGTGATCGATCCGTCCTGCGGGAGGGACGAGGCGGGATGCCTCGTCATCGAGGGGGGGAAGATCGAGGAGTACATCCCGGGGGAGATGGGTCCCGAAAAGTTTCCGGGGGTTGTGATCGACGCGCGGGGGAGATGGGTCGTCCCGGGGCTCGTCGACATGCATGTCCACCTGCGCGACCCCGGCTACGAGTGGAAGGAGGATATCGCCTCGGGAACGCGGGCGGCGGCGGCCGGGGGGTTCACGGCGGTCGCCTGCATGGCCAACACGAAACCGGTCAACGACCACCCCGAAGTGACCCGCTACGTCCGGGAGAAGGCGTCGGCCGTCGGTGCAGCGCGCGTCTACCCGGTCGCGGCCCTGACGCGGGGGCTCGAGGGGGTGGAGATGGCCGACTACGCGGAGCTCCTCGAGGCGGGCGCCGTCGCCTTCTCGGACGACGGGAAGCCGGTGCGGAGCGCGCTCCTCATGCGTCGCGCGCTCGAATACGTCAGCTCCTTCAATGCCCCGATCCTCGTTCACGCGGAGGAGCCGGAACTGTCGCACGAAGGGGCCGCCCACGAGGGGTGGACCGCCCTGCGCCTCGGCATCCCCGGGATTCCCGCGGCGGCCGAGGAGATCGTGATCGCCCGCGACATCCTGCTGGCGCGCCAGACCGGCGGCAGGGTCCATTTCCAGCACGTGAGCACGAAAACGGGGGTCGACCTCGTCCGGATGGCGAAGCGGTCCGGCCTGCGCATCACCTGCGAGACGGCGCCGCATTACTTCACCCTCACCGACGCCGCTCTCGAAGGATATGACACGAACGCGAAGATGAACCCGCCGCTCCGGGACGAAGAGGACCGGGCGGCGGTCCTCGAAGGGATCGTGGACGGCACGATCGACGCGATCGCCACCGATCACGCCCCCCACGACGACTACGTGAAGCGGTGCGAGTTCGTCGCCGCCGCCAACGGGATCATCGGACTGGAGACGGCGCTGCCGCTCTCCCTCGCCCTGCTCTCGGCAGGGGACATGACGCCTCTGCGGGTCGTGGATCTCCTCTCGACGGCCCCCGCGCGGATCCTCGGGCTGGACGGGAAGGGGACGCTCGCGAAGGGCGTGGCCGCCGACGTCACGCTCATCGACCCGGACGCCGAGTGGGAGTTCCGCGCCGACGAGATCCGCTCCAAGTCGAAGAACAGCCCGTTCCTCGGCTGGAAGCTCCGGGGCCGCGCGGTCGCCGTGTTGTGCGGCGGGCGGATCACCCACTCGCTCCTTCCCGGGACGGCGGTCAATGTCTGACAAGCCGGCCATCCTGGCGCTCGCCGACGGGACCGTATACCGCGGAGCCTTCTTCGGGCACGAAGGGGAGAGCGGCGGCGAGGTCGTCTTCAACACGGGGATGACCGGCTACCAGGAGGTCCTGACCGACCCGTCCTACAAGGGCCAGATCGTCACGATGACCTATCCGGAGATCGGGAACACGGGGATCAACCCGGAGGACGTCGAGTCGACGCGGCCGTGGGTCGAGGGATTCATCGTCCGGGAGATCTGGCGCCTGCCGTCGAGCTGGCGGCACGTCGAGTCGCTCGACGCCTACCTGCGCCGTTATCGCATCTGCGGGATCGCGGGGATCGACACCCGGGCATTGACGAGACGCCTTCGGGACGGCGGGTCCCAGATGGGGATCATCTCGTCGGTCGACCTCGAGCCGGACCGGCTCGTCCGCAAGGCGAAGGACCTGCCGCCGATCGTCGGGCGGGACCTCGTGAAGGAGGTCACGGCGGACCGCGAAGAACGCTGGGAAACCGGGGACTGGGACCTGGCGAAAGGGTACCTGCCGGCGGCCGAGTACCGGGCGAAGTTCGGCCGGATCCCCCGGGTCGTCGCCTACGATTTCGGGATCAAGCGGAACATCCTCCGGATGATGGTGGCCCACGGGTTCGAGGTCACCGTGGTCCCGGCCGCGACGCCGGCGTCGCGCGTCTTCGAAATGGCGCCGGACGGCGTCTTCCTCTCCAACGGGCCGGGCGACCCCGAAGGGGTTCCCTGCGCGGTGGAGGCGGCGCGCGCGCTCCTGGGGAAGGTCCCGATGTTCGGCATCTGCCTCGGGCACCAGATCATGGGGCTCGCCCTCGGCGGAAGGACCTTCAAGCTCAAGTTCGGGCACCACGGCTGCAACCAGCCCGTCAAGGACCTCGCCACCGGCCGCGTCGAGATCACGAGCCAGAACCACAACTTCTCGGTCGACGCGGCATCCCTCGGGGAGAGGGCGCGGGTCACGCACGTGAACCTCAACGACGGGACGGTCGAGGGGCTCTCCGTCCCCTCCCTGCGCTGCTTCTCGGTCCAGTACCACCCTGAGGCGTCGCCGGGGCCGCACGACGCCCGCTACCTCTTCACGCGGTTCTATCGCACGCTGACCGGCGGGGAAGGGCTCTGACGTGAAGGTCCCCCTCCTCGAGGAGCGGGCCCGCGCGGCCCGCGACATGCTGGCCTCCTGCGCCTTGTGCCCCCGGGCATGCGGAGCGAACCGGCTCGCGGGAGGGCGGGGGTTCTGCCGGGCCGGGGCCGCGGTCCGCGTTGCGGCCGTCTCCCTCCACTTCGGGGAGGAGCCGCCGATCTCCGGGACGCGCGGGTCGGGGACCGTCTTCACCAGCCGCTGCAACCTG
The DNA here is from genome assembly GCA_023489025.1 of Deltaproteobacteria bacterium. Next base: position 11,453 of record JAMDCN010000086.1, read on the forward strand.
CGGTGCCTGTTCTGCCAGAACTACCCGATCAGCCAGCTCGACGCCGGGCGCGACATGACGCCCGAGGAGCTCGGGGAGCGGCTTTTGTGGCTCGCGGACAAGGGAGCGCACAACGTCAACTTCGTCACCCCGACGCCGCACGTTCCCCAGATCATCGAGGCGCTCCTGTTCGCACGGACGCGAGGGCTCGCGATTCCCGTGGTCTACAACACCAACGGCTACGATTCCCTCGAGACGCTCGCCCTGCTCGACGGCATCGTGGACATCTACCTGCCGGACAGGAAGTACCGGACGCAGGCGCTGGCGCGCGAGGCGTCGGATGCCCCCGACTACCCGCTCCACAACGCACGCGCCGTCGCCGAGATGGTCCGGCAGGTCGGGCCGCTCGAGACGGACGAGGACGGAATCGCGCGGAGGGGGGTCCTGATCCGGCACCTCGTCCTGCCGGGCCGGGTCGGAGAGACGGCGGCGGTCCTCGCACACATCCGGAGGGAGTTCGGCGCCGACATGCCGGTCTCCCTCATGGGGCAATACTTCCCGGCGTACGAGGCGCCGGCCCGCCCGGGTTACGACCGGAAGCTCACCGCCCGTGAGTACGACCGCGCGATCGCCGCGGCCGTCGACCTCGGGCTCACCAACGTCGCGATCCAGGAGATTTAGTGCCCAAGCGGACCGACATCCGGAAGATCATGCTCATCGGCTCGGGGCCCATCATCATCGGCCAGGCGTGCGAGTTCGACTACTCGGGGACCCAGGCGTGCAAGGCGCTGAAGGAGGAAGGGTACACGGTCGTCCTCGTCAACAGCAACCCGGCCACCATCATGACCGACACGGAGTTCGCCGACCGGACCTACATCGAGCCGATCACGCCCGAGATGGCGGCGAAGATCATCGAGCGGGAGCGGCCCGACGCGCTGCTGCCCACCATCGGCGGGCAGACGGGGCTGAACATCGCCGTCTCCCTGCACGAGACGGGGGTTCTCGAACGATACGGCGTCGATCTCATCGGTGCTTCCTTCGAGGCGATCCAGAAGGCGGAGGACCGCGACCGGTTCCGGAAGGCGATGGAGAAACTGGCGCTCGTCGTCCCCCGGTCCGGCTACGTCCGGTCTGTGGAGGAGGCGCTCGCGGTCATCCCGGAGGTCGGCTACCCGGCCATCATCCGCCCCTCCTTCACGCTCGGCGGGACCGGCGCCGGGATCGCCTACAACCGCGAGGAGTACGAGCAGGCGATCCGCTGGGCCCTCGACGCCTCGCCGAAGCGGACCGCCCTCGTCGAGCAGTCGGTGATCGGGTGGAAGGAGTTCGAGCTCGAGGTGATGCGCGACCTCGCGGACAACGTCGTCATCATCTGCTCGATCGAGAACCTCGATCCGATGGGAGTCCACACCGGCGACTCGATCACCGTCGCCCCCGCGCAGACGCTGACGGACAAGGAGTACCAGCTGATGCGCAACGCCGCCCTGGCCATCATCCGGGAGATCGGCGTCGACACGGGGGGGAGCAACATCCAGTTCGCCGTCCACCCGGACACGGGCGAGATGGTCGTGATCGAGATGAACCCGCGGGTGTCGCGCTCCTCGGCCCTCGCCTCGAAGGCGACCGGCTTCCCGATCGCCAAGATCGCCGCGAAGCTCGCCGTCGGGTACACCCTCGACGAGATCCGGAACGACATTACGCGGGAAACCCCCGCCTCCTTCGAGCCGACGATCGACTACGTCGTGACGAAGATCCCGCGCTTCACCTTCGAGAAGTTCCCCCAGACCGAGGACCTGCTCGGGACCCAGATGAAGTCGGTCGGCGAAGTGATGGCGATCGGCCGGACCTTCAAGGAATCCATCCAGAAGGCGCTGCGGTCCCTCGAGATCGACATCTACGGGTTCGAAGAGGTCCTCCCGGCGGACCTCGGGGGGTCGGCGCGACGAAAGGCGGTCGAGGAGAAGCTCCGCCGGCCCAACTCGAAGCGGCTCCTCTACGTCGGCGAGGCGATCCGCGACGGCTGGACGATCGGGGAGATCAACCGGCTGACGGGGATCGACCCCTGGTTCCTCGAGAACGTCCGGCAGGTCATCGCCGAGGAGGGGACCCTCCGGGACCGGGGGGCGGAGATCCGGGTGCTCGGGGGGGGCGGCCCGGTCCCGGAGGATGCCGCCGCGCTCCTGCGGCGCGCCAAGGCGGACGGCTTCTCGGACCGGCGGCTGGCGAAGCTGCTCGGGACGACGGAGGACGCCGTCCGGGCAATCCGGCGCCGCGCCGGGGTGACGCCCGTGTTCAAGCGGGTCGACACCTGCGGCGCCGAGTTCGAGGCCTATACGCCGTACCTGTACTCCTCCTACGAAGCGGAGGACGAGGCGCGCCCCTCGAACCGGAAGAAGGTCGTCATCCTGGGCGGCGGTCCGAACCGGATCGGCCAGGGGATCGAGTTCGACTACTGCTGCGTCCATGGCGTCTTCGCCCTCCGGGAGGAGGGGTACGAGACGATCATGGTCAACTGCAACCCCGAGACGGTCTCCACCGACTACGACACTTCGGACCGGCTCTACTTCGAGCCGCTGACGAAGGAGGACGTCCTGGCGATCATCGAGGAGGAGAAGCCGGAAGGCGTCATCGTCCAGTTCGGCGGCCAAACCCCCTTGAAGCTCGCCGTCCCGCTCGAAAAGGAGGGGGTGCGGATCTTGGGGACCTCGCCGGACAGCATCGACCGGGCCGAGGACCGGGAGCGGTTCAAGGAGCTGCTCGACCGGCTGGGTTTTCGGCAGCCTCCCAACGGGACCGCCCGCTCCACGGAGGACGCCGTCGCGATCGCGCGGCGGATCGGATATCCCGTTCTCCTGCGCCCCTCCTACGTCCTGGGGGGGCGGGCGATGGAGATCGTCCACGACGAGGAGGGGCTGCGCAGGTACCTGGCCGAGGCCGTTTCCGCTTCCTCCGAGCGGCCGGTCCTCGTCGACAGGTTCCTCGAGGACGCCATCGAGATCGACGTCGACGCGATCGCGGACGGCGAGACCGTCGTGATCGGCGGGATCATGGAGCACATCGAGGAGGCCGGGGTCCACTCGGGCGACTCGGCCTGCTCGCTGCCGCCGCACTCCCTTCCGCGGGAGACGGTCCGGGAGATCGCCCGGCAGACGAAGGCGCTCGCCCGGGAGCTTTCCGTCGTCGGACTCATGAACGTCCAGTTCGCCTTCAAGGACGGCGCCATCTACATCCTCGAGGTGAACCCGCGCGCGTCGCGCACCGTCCCGTTCGTCAGCAAGGCGATCGGCGTTCCGCTCGCCAAGCTCGCCGCGAAGGTGATGGCGGGCCGAAAGCTCAATGACCTGGGCTTCACGAAAGACGTGACGCCGTCGCACGTCTCGGTGAAGGAGGCGGTCTTCCCGTTCATCAAGTTCCCGGGGGTCGACACGCTCCTGGGGCCGGAGATGCGCTCCACCGGCGAGGTCATGGGAATCGACGGGAAGTTCGGGCGCGCCTTCGCCAAGGCGCAGATCGCCGCCGGGACGGTCCTCCCCCGGAAGGGGACCGCCTTCATCAGCGTCCGGGACGAGGACAAGGCGGGCGTCCTCCCCGCGGCGCGGCTGCTCCACGAGAGCGGCTTCACGCTCGTCGCCACGGGGGGGACAGCAGAGTTCCTGTCACGCCACGGCGTCCCCGCAAGGACCGTCCTCAAGGTCAACGAGGGGCGGCCGCACGTCGCCGACCTCATCCGGAACGGCGAGATCGCCCTCGTCATCAACACGCCGCTCGGGGCGCAGTCGAAGGCCGACTCCTACTACATCCGACACGCGGCGCTCATCTACAACATCCCCTACTTCACGACGCTCGCCGCGGCCCGCGCCGCGGCCCACGCCATCACGCACCTGATCGGCGAGGACCTCTCCGTCCGGAGCCTCCAGGAGTACCACGGGAGGGGGTGATGGCGGCCGACACCCCCTCGATCCAGTACGTCAAGGGGGTGGGGCCGCGTCTTGCCGAACGGCTCGCGGCGCGGGGAATCAGGACGCCGCGGGACGCTCTCTTCTTCTTCCCGAAGGGGTACGAGGACCGCCGGAGGATCGTCCCGATCGGGGCACTCGTTCACGGGATGACCGCCCCCGTTCGAGGACGGGTTCTCCACGCCGGCGGGGGAGGCCGGCGGGGCTTCCGCGGGGGAGGTCCCTTCGAGGTGACGATCGCCGACGGGACGGGGCGGCTGACCGCCAAGTGGTTCCACGCGCACCCGTCCCTCATGGAGCGGTTCCGGGCCGGGGAGACGATCCTCCTCTGCGGGGCGGTCCGGCGGTTCCGCCTGGCCCTCGAGATGCACCATCCCGAGATCCTCTCGCCCGCCGACGAGGCCGACCCGATCCACCTCGGCGAGATCATCCCCGTTTACCCCGAAGTGGAGGGGGTTCCCCCGCGGACGCTCCGGAAGATCCAGCGGGAGGTCGTGAAAGGGCACGCCCCCTCCGTCCGGGAGTTCTTCCCGGGCTGGATGCTCGTCGCCGCCGGGGTTCCCCCGATCCACGAATCGATCGCGGCGCTCCACTTCCCGCCGCGGGATGCCGACATCGCCCTGTTGTCCTCCTTCGCGTCGCCCCAGCAACAGAGGCTCGTCTTCCAGGAGCTCTTCTACATCCAATGGACGCTCGCCAAGCGTCGCGCCGGCGTGGAGAAGGAGGAGGCGATCCC
>JAMDCN010000086.1:16133-16510 GCA_023489025.1 Deltaproteobacteria bacterium
GACGCCCAGCGCCGGGTCGTCAACGAGATCCTGAAGGACATGGTGAAGCCGCACCCGATGCACCGGCTTCTCCAGGGCGACGTGGGGAGCGGGAAGACGATCGTGGCCTGGCCAGCAACAGAGGCTCGTCTTCCAGGAGCTCTTCTACATCCAATGGACGCTCGCCAAGCGTCGCGCCGGCGTGGAGAAGGAGGAGGCGATCCCCCTGCCGTGGGACCGGGAGATCGTTGAAGAGATCAAGAGACGCCTCCCGTTCGCGCTCACCGACGCCCAGCGCCGGGTCGTCAACGAGATCCTGAAGGACATGGTGAAGCCGCACCCGATGCACCGGCTTCTCCAGGGCGACGTGGGGAGCGGGAAGACGATCGTGGCCTGGA
>JAMDCN010000057.1 GCA_023489025.1 Deltaproteobacteria bacterium
CGAGGTCGCCGCGGGAAAGGTGGCCGCGGGATGACGGAACAGGAACGCAAATTCGCGGACGACGCGATCGGCTTGATCATCGGGGAATTCGCCTCGGCGACGGCCGCCAACGGGGCCTTCCACTCCGCCCACGAGGGGCTGGCCGTAATCCTCGAGGAGCTCGACGAACTGAAAGAGGAGGTCTGGAAGAAAGCCAGAAATCGGGATCCGGACGCCATGATCAAGGAGGCAAAGCAGGTCGGCGCAATGGCGATGCGGTTCCTGGTGGACGTCGCGCTGCCGTTGAAAGAAAGGAGGAACGCTCAATGAACGGATGGTGGAACGGATTTATTTACGGCGCCCTCGCGGTGAGCGTGGTCGAGGTCGTGCTGTTCGTGGCGGTCATGCTGTGGATCGGATACCAGGACCGGAAGGCGGCTCGTCGCATCGAGGAGCGCCTCTTCCGATACGTTGCCCCTCCCCCAGGGCCGCTGGTGTAACGATGGCCGAAGCCTGGCCCCCGTACATGACGGCCAAGGAGGCGCAGTTATACAGCCGGATCCCCCGGAGGCGGCTGCGAGAGCTTCTTGCCTCCGGGGAGATTCCCTCTCGGAAATACCCGGGGAAGATCATCATCTCCAAGGAGGCGATCGACCGGTACATGAACGAAGAGACGCCCCTCCCCGATTCCCTCTTGCGAAGGACCGGGCGGCGTGGATAAAATCCGCGACATGCCCGGCCCCCGCCTCTGGAAGCGGTACAACGGCGTCTACTACGTCGTCCTGCCCGGCGACAGCCGGATCACCCTCAAGACCCGCGACAAGGAAGAAGCCTCCAAGCTATTCCACAAGTTCCGCCGGAACTGGCTGGCGGGGAAGATAGCCGTCATCGACGGCGCGAAGAACGTCCGCCTGGGCGATTTCCAGAAGGAGTACCTCAAGGCCCGGGAGGGCAAGGCCCGGTCGACCCGCCGCAACGACAAGGTCGCGCTCGGGCATCTCGTCGCCTTCTTCGGCGTCGACCGGACGATGCGCTCCATCACCGTCCGGGAGCTCGAGCAGTTCAAGGCCGGCCTGCTCAAAGGCGTCGAGCCGATCACCGTCAATGCGTACCTCCGGCATCTCCGGACGGCCTTCGCCACGGCCCTGCGGTGGGAGTACCTCCTCAAGAACCCGATGCGCCTGGTCGCCTTCGAGACTGAGCCGGAGCGGGAATCCATGCCGGTGATCGCCGAGGTCCTCGTCGGGATCCTCGCGCAAGCGGACGAGGAAGAGGCCCGGGCGGTACGCCTCGCCCTCTACACCGGGCTGCGGCCGTTCGAGCTCGTCCGGCTGGAGTACGGGACGAACGTCGTGGGCGATGTGATCCGGGTCCTGGGGAAGCGGCAGCGGCGGAGGGAGGTTCCGATCCTTGGGGATTGCGCGGGGCTGATCGGCGCCGGCGTCCCGGGGGAGCGCGTCCTGAAGCGGTGGACCACGCCGGGCGGCCTATCGCACATGTTCCGGCGCCTGGCAAACGACGCCGGGTATCCGAACGTGCGCCTCTACGATCTCCGGCACACCTTCGGGACGGTGATGACGCTGGCCGGGGTCGACCCGTTCCACGTCTCGAAGCTCATGGGTCACACGGACATCAAAACGACGCAGCGGTACGTCTCAGTGACCCACCAGCACCTCGAGGCTTTCATGGAAAAAGCCGGGGCTTTTTATGACAAAAGTCTGACAGCGGGCAGGAAGGCCATCGCATCTATCGGGAAGGAAAGCGGAAAAGGAAAGGGGACTGCCTCTTCGTAATCAGCAGGTCGTCGGTTCAATCCCGACCGCCGGCTCCACAAATTCAAATGCAACCGCGGCACTTGGGCTTCACTCCCCGTCCAGGATTTCCCGAATCTTCCTTGCCAGGGTCGTCGGGCCGAACGGCTTCTGCAAGAACGGCATGCCGGTGATCAACACAAAGGAATCGTGGATCCCGTTCGCGCTATAACCGCTCATGAAGATCACCTTGAGGTTCGGGTTTGCCTTGTGCATCTCTTCGAACGCTTCCTTCCCCCCCTTCCGCGGCATGACCACGTCCAGTACGGCGAGAGCGATCTCTTTATTCCGCCGGAATATCTCGACCGCCTCCTCACCGTTCCGGGCGACAAGAACGGTATATCCAAGCTCCTTCAATGTCCGTTCGACAAGAGACCGGATGGCTTCCTCGTCTTCCGCCAGAAGGATCGTCTCCGTCCCGCCACGCACAATTTCTTCCCTGCGTATCGCAGGCACGGCATCCGGTGGAACCTCGATGGCGGGGAAATACACCTTGAATGACGTTCCCTTCCCCGGCTCGCTGTAGAGGTGGATGAATCCTCCGTGTTGCTTGACGATCCCGTACGCCATCGCAAGTCCCAGGCCCGTCCCCTTGTCCGGCCCCTTCGTGGTGAAGAACGGATCGAACACCCGCTCGCGGGTCTTCTCGTCCATCCCGAACCCCGTGTCGGAAACCGTCAACAGGGCGTATCTTCCTGTCTTCACGTACGGGTTCTGACGGACGTACTCCTCATCCAGATACACATCCCCGGTTTCGACCGTGAGCCGCCCGCATCCCGGCATTGCATCTCTGGCGTTCAGGCAAAGGTTCATGACCACCTGTTCGAGCTGTCCGCGGTCGGCATGGATGGTCGGGATGTTCTTTTCCAACAATGTCTTTACCTCGATGTGTTCGCCCACCACCTTGCCGATCAGCCTCATCAAATCCGCGACCAGGGCGCTCAAGTTCAAATTGACAGGCTCGATGACCTGACGGCGGGCGTACGCCAGGAGCTGTCTCGTCAGCGTCGACGCGCGTTCCGCGCAACGCAGGATCTCGTCCAGATCATGCAACGCCTGCTCGTCTCCCGCCACCCTGCTGCGCAACAGCTCCCCGAATCCGACGATCCCCGTCAGGGCGTTGTTGAAATCGTGCGCAATCCCCCCCGCGAGGGTGCCCACCGCCTCCATCTTCTGGGCCTGCAGGAACTGGGCTTCCAGATTCCTCTCCTTCGTGATGTCTCTGAGAAAACAAAGGACGCCCGGTCTCCCTTCCCAGTCGATCCGTTCGGCGTTGAGCTGCGCCCAGATCTCTTCGCCTGTTTTCTTCATGATCCTGAAAGGATATG
>JAMDCN010000114.1 GCA_023489025.1 Deltaproteobacteria bacterium
GCTTCTGTTGGGATAGACATAATGGAACCAGAAGCGGAAAAAATGATCTTCGAGAAGATACATGCCCTTTTTGCTCTTCTCGAAGCCCCACTCCGTGACGGGCACTTCGCGCCGGATGATCTTCAGATCGGTCAGGACGGAGAGGTATTTGCCGACCATGTTCTTGTCGAATCCCGTTTCGTTGATGATTTCAGCGGGACGGGTTTTCCCCATCGAGATGGCCCGCAGGATGGAAAAGTAGTTGCGGGGCTCCCGAAGCTCTTCCCGCAGGATGAAGTCCGGCTCGCGGTAGAGATAGGCCTCCGGAACGAGGATGCGGCGCCGGACATTCTCCCGGAAATCGTCGGCCGGGTCGAACTGAAGGAGATAGGCGGGCGTCCCGCCGAGGATGGCGTAGCAATGCATGAAGGCGTCATCGGACATCGCCGGGAAGAATTCTTTCGCACTGTTGAAAGACAGCGGCTCAACGAGAATCTGGCCGGTGCGCCTGCCGAACAGGGGCGATTTGTGGCCGAGGACCTCCGTTTCCATTATGCCGATGCTGGAACCGAGCAGGATAAGAAAAACGCCGGATTGACTCAAATCTTCATCCCAGCCCTTTTGAAACAGGGACGGGATGGCCGGATTGCTTTCGATCAGATAGGGGAATTCATCGAAGATCATCACGAATTTCCCTTTTGACTTGATGTAGTTGAAGAAATCGTACCAGGCGCCGAACCCCCGGGACAAAAGAAAGTCGTCCTGGAAATACAGACCGACCTTTTCGGAAAGCTGGCGGAGTTGATCGCGGTCGGGCGCCTTGTCGGCGAGGAAGTAGATGTGGGGCTGGTCCTTTGAAAATTCCTTGACCAAGGCCGTCTTGCCGACGCGCCTTTTGCCGTAGATCACAACCAGTTGCGATTTGTCCTCCTGGTAGGAGCGGCGAAGAAAAGAAAGTTCGGCGTCCCTGTTGACAAAAATCATGATCGTCCCCCCCCCCGACTTCAGATTACACGCGAGTAACTTACTCGCGAGTAATCATCTTGTCAAGAAAAATCAATCAGGGACAGATCCCCTATCTCCATAACCGCTGAACCGGGACAGACGTGAACCAATCGCCCCCGACGAACTGCGCCCAATCGTCACGGATCTCCGAACTTCGACACCTTGATGGGCCAACCCGTTGATTTCATTGGAGCTGGACATCAATAATCCCGATTTTATACGCTACACGATTCCGGAAGTACCCCGGACAACGGGGGGACGCCCAATCGCTTGAGCAGATCCCTCTGCTCCGCCGTGACGACCGTCGTCACCCGGGAATTTCCCCCCGGAGAGGTCACCGTGACCGCCTTGATCCGCCGCAACACGTCCACGGCCTTTTGTGCCGACACCGACCGGAGAGTTTTTCTCATCCACCGTTCGATCTGCAGCGCCAGGACGCAGAGAAACACATGCGCCCGGATCCGCCGCTCCGTCCAGTGGCGCACCGGTCGCAGCAGCAGGGAACTTTTCAGCGCACGCCACCCACGCTCGATCTCGCACAACTCCTTGTACCGGCGGATCACTTCTTTGGGGGGAGAAGTGAGGTCCGTCGTCTCCACGAGCAGCATCCCGTCGATTTTCTCCTCCCACGCCCGGGATGCATCGTGGGGAACGACCGTCACCTGGTCGTCCGTGATGGCAACCTCGTAGAAGGAGAGCAGATGGCGATCCCGCAGATAATCCCGGATCCGGTCATAGGCCCCCTGGGGCGTCATCTTCCGGCCCCGCCGGGAGGGAGATGGATCCGTGAGCTTGCGCAACACCTCTTCGATGAACCCGTCGGCCTCGAAGAATCGCCGCATCCGCTCCTCGCGAACGTCGTGTGCGATCATGGGCGAGTACGCCAGGACGAAGCGCAGGAAGTTGCGACGGTCCTCCAGGAACTTCTCCTCTTCCTTCGTCCGGTCGAACGTGCGCCCCAGGTCCTCGATCACCTCAGCGGCCATCTTGTTGCGCCGCAGCGGGTGCGCCACGATGAACCCCAACTCCTCGTCAAGGATCGTCTCCAGGTTCCCGTCGGAGAGCATCCCACGGTCTCCCACGAAGATCACCTGGGACAGATGGAACCGGCTCTTCAAGTCCCGAACGACCTCCGCGACCGTGGTCTTATCCAGCGTGTTGCCGGGGAAGACGTGGTGGCACAGCGGGATCCCATCCCTTGTCATCACCAGGCCGATCGTCACCTGCCGGCGGTCGAACCGCTTGTCCCTGCTGTAGCCGTACCGCCGGAGATCCTCCTCCGAGATCGAGCGGTCCCCCTCGAAGTACGTCGAGGTGATGTCGTAGAAGACCAGATCCACCGGCATCCCGGAGTCCGACAGAAGATGCTCCGCCACCAACGGCTCGGCCTTCTCCTTCACGGCGATCAACCGGTCCACCGCCCGCAGCAGGTGACGGTACGAAGGCTTCCGGTGTTCGAACTCCGGAAGGTGAACACCTTCCAGCCACTCCAGCAGGGCGAGTTTGCTGACCGGGTCGCACGCCCGGTTGATCACCATCAATTTCACCAGGTCCGCCACGGGGAACGTCGTGTCTCCCGAGATCCCGGCTTGCGCAAGCGCTTCGGAGAATCGAAGCTTCTTCCAGAGTTCATCCAGGGCAAATACATGGCCGAAGTCTTTGGCCTCCGACAGCCGGACCACCGATCCCTCGGGACGCTCTCCCGCGATCTTCCCGAATCCCGCAGCCAGGTTCCGGACGGCGTCCGCACCGATTTTCTCCAGCGGACCGAGGTTGACCAAGACACGGTTTCTGGGAGTGCCGCCACGTCGTGCAGAAGCTCGACGGCCTCGTGAAAGGGTACCGCCCGGACTACGAATTCCACGGCGTCCCCGTTCCTCCGACCCCCGCCGCCGACCCCTCGACAGCCTCCGACGACACAATTTTGCTGGCAACCGACACGGAAACCGATCCCTCTCCCTCAAAGTCCTTCCACTAACCCCCCGCACCACCCCCACAGAACCCCAGAACCGCAAACCCCAGAACCGCAAACCCCAGAACCGCAAACCCCAGAACCGGGACGTTCCTAAAACTCCCCCAAATCAGGGACACACATCGGGACAGACGCCGCCCCGGCCGACGCTATGTCTGTCC
>JAMDCN010000004.1 GCA_023489025.1 Deltaproteobacteria bacterium
AGGCGGGATCGGCCGTTGAGTAGAAGCACGGTCAACCAGCGGATCGGCGGTGTAGAAGATCTCCACGTTACGCCCTTCCCACCTTCCGGCCCCGCCCGGCGGCTGGAAGACTCGCCGACGCGACACCGGCATCCGCGATCTCGCCTGTCACCAATGTTCGGTCCCCCGGGGGAAGCACTTCGACGACGTCAACCTTCGCCTCCTCCAGGCCGGCAAGGAACTTCCCGCCGTCCCTCCGCGCCCGGTTCCGGATGAACTTCCCGTAGTGGTGGAAGATCATCTCCATCGTTGCGTGCCCGAGCATCCGGGCGATCCACAGTGGATCCTCCCCGTGCGAGAGCATCAGCGACGCGAAGGTGTGCCTGGTCTGGTACATCGTCCTCCGGCGCAACCCCGCCTTCCGCAGCGCGGGATACCACATGCGGTTCCGGAGATTGGCGACGTCCAGCGGGGTCCCACCCAATCCGGTGAACACGTACCCGTAACCGCCGCCGGACGCCTCCCGGTGACGTCGCAGCACCTCGGCCAGCGGCGGGAGCATGTCGACATCCCGGTTCGAGGACGTGGTCTTGAGCGACCCGTCGACCCCGCAGACCCGGCCCTCCCGCACCGATATCGTCCGCGTGGCGAAATCCACGTGCCTCCACTTCAGGGCGATGAGCTCGCTCGGTCGCATCCCCGTGAGGAACGCCGCGGCGAAGTACGGTCGGTACCACGGGTCCACGTGCTCCAGAAAGAAGCCGACCTCCCCGAAGGACATCGGATCGATCTCCGGCCGGTCTTCGCGGAACCGACGAACATGCGCGCAAGGGGACTCCCTGAGGTCGCCTCGGCGGACCGCGTCCCGGAACAAGGCCCTGACCGGGACCATGATGTTATTCCTACGCTTTCCGGAGTACTCCCCGAGACCATCGAGGAGCGCCTCCACGTCCCGGTGGTGGATCCGGCAAAGGGGGATCCTCCCCAGACGCGGCACGGCGTGCACGTCTAGGATCGAACGGTAGTCCCGCCACGTGGACGAGGCGATCACAGCCTTCCTCCTTTCCAGCCAAGCCTCGGCGTAACGCCCGAACGGGACGGAGCTCTCCGCAAAGACCCCCAGGTGCTCGGCCTTGAGAATCCGCACAGACAGGTCCTTTTCGACCGCCTCAGCAACCGGAAGGGACGATCCCACTGTCCGCCGGATCCTCCTTCCCCGGCCGTCCCGGACATCCACGTAGTAGCTCCTCCCCCGCTGGTAGAGCGCCATCAGGCGACACTCCCCTCGCGCTTAATATTGGAAGGCAACGCCCAGGGACGACCCACTGGCCGCCGCCCTCTCCGCTGCATACTTCCGCCTCCACCCGGGGACGAATAAATCTCGCCAGCCACATTCCGGGCGACTTCAGAGACGGGTTTCCCGTGTCCGTCCCGGCTGGCGGAGTCGATCCACGCCTGGATCGCGTCGACCCGGTACCTGACCGCCCCCGGAAACTTGACGTTGGGGAGGGCCCCGGTACACACCCAGTGCCGGACTGTCGATTCCTTCACCCTCAATAACGCCGCCACCTCCCTGGTTGTAAGGAGAGTGGTCAGCATCGCCGGAACCCCGGAACCGGCCTTCTTCACCTCGACCACCCCCCTGTCCTTCTTCGTCTGCTGCCCGTTATCGCTACTGCCTCTCATTTTTCTTTCCGCCTCCTTTTTTTTCTCGTTGTGCCCGGGAATGACGATACGGGGAGTGCAATATCGCAGTCAAACGAATTCGTTATGGAAAGAAATTTACCTGTATCCTCCAATTCCATAAGGATATACCCAGAATTAAAACGCCGTGTTTTCTGAAACTACAAAAACGTAATATGTGGGCTTTTTCCATTTTTCGCTCTTTCGCGCCCCAAATTCCATCATTTTCTTACCCGAAATCTCTATTTTGGGGGTTGATAACGGTTAACGATAACGTCTACCCCTACCAATTCACTCAGCACCCATCCCGCAGATACCACTCGGAGACATGCGCCCATGTTCCCCTTCTCACCGAACTACGGCTATTGTACGCTTACATTGGCTTACACGCAAGACAAAAAAAATCTCCTGCCGCGGAACATAGCCCTCCTACCCCGCCGCGAACGAACGCATGAGCCACCCCCTGCGGGGGTCCCAACCCGACAAGTCACCTCGTCTTCCTCCGGTGTTCCGAATTTTCCAGAAGTTCGATCAATTCCTTCGCGCCGATTCGGCTCTCGACCAACTTGCGAAGCGCCATACCGTACATCGGGTCGGACGACGACAGGCGCCTCAACTCATCCATCGGGGGCCGCGTGTCGTGGCTTCTCAGATCCTCCTCGGAGACGCCAAGGACGGATGCCATTTTCGCGATAACCGAATCGGAGGGGAAACGTCTCCCCAATTCCACATCGGACAAGAACGCCGCCGAGAGGTCTCCGAGCTTCTTGGCAAACTCCCGCAGCGAGAGGTCATTTGCCCCCCGGAGTTCCCGGATACGTTGGCCTAAGGTCTTCATATCTTCTTGTCTGTAAGCTTATAATGATTACACGAACTGTCAACGACAAATAATTTTCCGATATTATCGCCGGCCCACCGCGATCCAACCCTCCAGGTTTTCCCCCTGCACCGGGGGAACGGCTAATTTGCCTTCTCCCACGGCGACTGCGGCGAATGCGCACAGCACGGCGTCGAGCGCATCCGCGCTCTCTTCGACGAGCGACCGAAAATATCCAAGGCGGATTCGATCTTCGAGAGCCGTGGCGATCTCCGCGCGTGTCTTCACAGCCTTAGAGTCCATACCGTTGTATGCCACGTGCGGAAGCCCCCACTGGAAAAGCTGCGCCATGGGAAATGCCTCCGCGAGCAAACCAGGGATCGAAGCCGACCATGGCCATATAGGACTTCCGGTTCTCGCGAGGAGGGTGAGACACGCAGCCGTCATCGGCGCCCCGCCGCGGGGACCCGACCACAGGGTGGAGCGGACGTTTAGCCCGGACCTCTGCCAATAGAGTTCCGTTTCCCGCAACGGCTTGCCCGGAACCGAAGGCTGGCCGGCCACCGCCTGCACGAAATCAGCCCCCTTCGGAAATGGTCGCCCGTCGTTGGTCTCCATGGACGCCACGATGCGGAGCAACTCCTCGTGTCCGCCGGGTGGCATTTTGCAGGCTGGAATGGAAAACGGGGCGTCAATCGCGGAAATGTCATAGGAGCGCGACGACAGCAACGCGATCAGGCGATCGAAAGGCATCCCCTGCCCGGGCAATTCCTGCACCGGGCGCAAATCCTTGAGCGTGACCGTCCTGCCGTAGGCGTGGACGTCGGCGATCCAGACATTGCTTGTCGAACAGCCGGCCGTCCACATCCGGACATTGCCGCTAAAGTCGATGCCCAAACAACGCATACCGTTTGCCTCTGTTTTGCCTCACACTTGCGCGCGGAAACGTTTCCCCATCATAATGAAGAATCAAATCGGTTGCTCGACCGCTTCGATTCTACCAACTCGAAAGGAGGTGCACTCCCCTTACCCTGTGTCCAATTTGTGCCCACGAGGTCCCAAGGAGACCGATCATGGGCATATCCCTACGAGGGAAAACGTATTACGTAGACGTTCGTGACAAACGAGGACGACGCATCCGCAGGCGAGTCGGCCGCTCCAAACGAGTCGCGTCAATGGTGGAGAGGGACCTGCTGGTCAAAATCGAGCGGCAGGAGTATCTGGGGATCTTCGAGGCCGACCCGACCCCCTTCACCGAGTACGCGGCAGGTTGGCTAGAGAGGAAGAAGGTGACCGTTTCCAGGTCCACATACGGGGACTACGCCTCCATCATGAAGGTGTACGCTCTGCCACATTTCGGGAAGACCCCGATGTGCCAGGTCACCCAGCGGGACGTGGAGGATTTCCTGGACACTCTGGGCCCCATCTCGGCCAAGAGGAAGAACAACATCATGGTCCCGGTGAAGTGCCTGTTCAACGACGCCAAGCGCCGGGGGGACATCCAGAGCAATCCCATCGAACTCATCCGCCGGTTCAAGGAGGAGAAGCCGCAGATCGATCCCTTCTCCTTCCCGGAGATGAAGGCGTTCCTGGCCAACGTCGACCCGCATTACGCTCCCTACTTCACTACGGCGTTCCTGACCGGGATGCGGCCGAACGAGATGCTGGCGCTTAAGTGGCTCCACGTGGACTTCGAGATGCGCTGCATCACGGTCCGGGAAGGCAGAGTACAGGGGTTCGAGGGACCGCCCAAGACGATGTCCTCCTACCGGGACATCGACATGCTCGACCCGCTGTTCGAGGTTCTGCGGCAGCACCGCCTCGCTTGCCCGCAAGACGCGACCCATGCCTTCACGGGCAAGAAAGGAGGTCCGATGGACGTTAACAACCTGCGAAACAAGGTTTGGTACCCTGCGATTGCAAAGGCGAAGCTGCGCAAGCGCACGATGTACCAGACACGCCACACCTTCGCATCCTTGATGCTTTCCCACGGCGAGGATCCGCTGTGGGTCGCCCGTATGCTGGGCCACACCAGCACCGAAATGCTCTATCGCCATTACGGGAAGTTCATCCGGAACCGGATGCGCAGGGACGGAGTGCGATTCCTGGCAGGGTTCGAGGAAGCGCGTGTCGTTCCCGCCCTGCCACCTGGAGAACCGAGGGAAAAACCCAAAACGCCATGAGAACTATAACTGCCAATGCTGTCGAATCTTTTCGATCCGCTTCGATATTTTTTGGTCACAAATTGGTCACAAGCGGCGTTTCGGGCGCAAAAAAAGGGGCTGCGGAAACCGCAACCCCCTGATTTATTTGGTAGCGGGGCCAGGATTTGAACCTGGGACCTTCGGGTTATGAGAGTGAAATTCCCGCTTCCCTACCTCTCCCCGTAATTCCCCGATAACGTCCGCAAACGCACTATTGACGCGGCTTTCAGAACCTCTTGACTTCCCGCGCTTCCCCGCTTATCCTTCCAATAGTGGGGGAAATAGTGGGGGAAGTGAATCCTTCGGGTTACGCGGAAAAACTTGAAGGGAGGCGGGGGAAGTGAAAAAAAAGCACAAGATGAAGCACCTGAAGGAATGGAAACCGACCGATCCGCCGTTAATCCGCTATTACACCGACTACCCCGGCGTCTATGCCCGCAAGGGGACCAACCCGACCACCGGCAAGCCGGAAGATATTTTCTATATCCGCTATCGGAGGGACGGGAAGCGGATCGAGGAAAAAGCGGGGCGCGAGAAACAGGACAATATGACGGCGGCTCGCGCAAGTAAAATCCTGGGGAAGATCATCGACCGGGAGCAAAAACCCCGGAAGGAACTGCGGGAGGAAATCCAGGCGGCGAAGGCGGCAACGGCCGAGCGGTGGACCTTCGAAAAACTCTGGAAGGAATACAAGGCCGGCAAGCCGGACGCGAAGCGATCCGCAACCGACGAAACGAATTTCACGAAACACCTCTCCCCCACCTTCGGCGACAAGGAACCGGGCGAGGTAGTACCGCTTGACGTTGACCGGCTCCGGCTTTCCCTGTCGAAGAAGAAAGCTCCCGCCACGGTGAAAAACGTCCTCGAACTTCTCCGGCGCCTCTCGAACTTCGCGGCGAAGAAGCAATTATGCGATCCCCTCCGCTTCCGCGTTACCTTGCCGAAAGTGAATAACACCAAAACGGAGGACCTTTCACCGGAGCAAATGGCGCGGCTCCTGGGCGTCCTCCGGGACGGAACCGTAACGGACAAGGACGGGAAGAAAACGCTATTGGATCCGGACGCGCGGGAAATGATGCTCTTCGCATTGTTTACCGGGATGCGGCGCGGGGAGATATTCCGCCTCCGATGGGATGCCGTGGACTTTGAGCGGGGCTTTATCCGCATTGTCGAACCGAAAGGCGGGACGGATCAAACGATCCCGCTTCCCGAGGACGCGCGGGAACTGCTGGAACACCGGCCGAAGCCGGAGGGCTGCCCGTATGTTTTTCCGGGGCGGCCGATTGAAAAGAAAAAAGGAACCCCGGAGTATTTTCGGCCGAAGGCGGACGCGGCAAAGCATTTCCGGGCGATCCGGGCGGCGGCGGGATTGCCGAAGCAAGCGGACGGGAAACCGTTTCGGCCGATGCATGGGCTTCGGCATACCTTCGCCTCCCTCCTCGCCTCCTCCGGTGAAGTGGACCTCTACACGCTTCAGCGGCTCCTGACGCATAAAAGCCCGACGATGACGGCGCGGTACGCGCACCTCCGGGATGAAACTCTCCGGCGCGCGTCGAACGTGGCCGGGCGCATCATGCGGGAAACGACGGCGGAACAGGACGCGAAGAAGGGAGGCGCGGGCGATGCATCCTAAAATCCTCGAACGACGGAAGGCGGTATTCATGGGTCAACTGGAATATGTTTCGCCGGAGGAATGGGAGCGGGTTGTCGCAGGATGGGTTTCCCACTACGAGAGGGAATTCCCGAGGCCGGAGAACTACCGGAAAAAGGCCCTCCCGCTCCTTCGGAAATTACTCGGAAAGATCGACCACTACCTTGAAATTGTTTCCAAGCCGGGCTGGGGGGAGATGGGAGAGAACCTTTCCGCCATGTACGGAAGGCACCGTGGGCACGTCGTCAAAGAACTGGCGCGGCGAATGATGGT
The DNA here is from genome assembly GCA_023489025.1 of Deltaproteobacteria bacterium. The sequence goes on from JAMDCN010000004.1 coordinate 6,608, forward strand.
GAAAAAAGCATAACGCGAAACCTCGGGGGAACGGCGCCGCTTGCTACGGCGCCGGGGCGGAACCTGCTCCGCCTCCCCCGAGGGCAACCGATAGCAGGGACCACCGGCAGGAGGTGGAATCATGGGAAGGCGAAATCCGTTAACCGGCAAGCTGACGGAAAATTGGAAAGAGACAGTTTCCAATGAAATCGAGCGTCGATTCTCCGATGTCAATTCCGCCGGCTCGAAGAAAACATATCTCCGAATCCTCGAACATGAATCCACCGTAGACGCGGTGAAACGCATGAGCGTTGCCGCCGGCGGGAAAGGGCTTCAACCCCGAATCATCCTCGACGCGATGGGCGAGTGTAAAAAATCCTTGTCCCGTTCCTGGCCACCGCCGGAACCGATCCTCAAAAAAGATATTGCCGACCTGAAACGCATACAGCGAAAAATTAAAAATCTCATTTCGTTTGGAGTGCAGCCGGAATTTTTCGGACTGTACGGAAGGAATGTTTCACTCCCCCGCCGAACATTCACCGATGAACAAATCCTCGAATGTATGGCGATGGCCGAGGCGACCTTGCGGTATACCGCGAGCGTGCAAACGAAACGTAATGTCGGGAAACCATCGGACCCCCGGAAACGCGACCTCGCGGCGAACCTCGAAAAACTGTTTCGGGTAAATTTACACGCTCCCGTTTTCGGCGCAATCGGCGATTGGATAAAGGCCGCGTTTGATGACAAAACCAAGTGGCCGGCCGAACGAGTGAAGGACCTGCTTAAAAAATAGCGGGGGATGATATTCCCCCGTTTTCGTATTATAACCCCTCGTAATATAAGGCATTTCCCTTGCCAGCGTTCCTCCGCGCATTTTAAGATGACCCCATACCCGGGAGATTCCGGGGCGGAGGGGCGATGGAAGGGAACACGATTTCAGCTATCAGGGCTCGCCGGCTGCTGCTCGGAAAACGTCTTGACGATGTAGCAGGACCCGCCGGAATTTCCTCCCCCTTCCTCTCTCGCCTGGAACGTGGACAACGGGGCGTCTCGGCTAACGTCCTCCGGCGCCTTGCGGCGACCTTAGACCTTCCCCCCGAAATGCTGTTCACCGATGACGCCGAGGCCGGCCGATGACGGACCTCGAACGCTTGCGCTCCGTCCCCGAACGCGGGGCGATGGAGATCACCGGCTTTCCGATTAAGACCTTGCAGAATTGGAGGGGGCTCCGCAAGGGGCCGCCTTACTACAAGGTGGGCCGGAGCGTGAGGTATCGCGTCGGGGACCTGCTCGACTTCATGGAAAACTGCCGAGTGGACCCGGGCGCCGTCCCCCGGCGCGGGAGGCCGGGACGATGATGAACGCGCCGACTCCCTCGACCCCTCCCCGCGGGACTCGCGTCACGATGCCCGTCCAGGCGATGCGGCTCCGACCGCTCCCGGCCCGTGACCTCTGGACGACCGAGAGGCTGCGGTCCTTATTCCGGCGGCGGCCACTACCGAGGAGGGGGAAGGGATGACGGACTTCCTCCCCCCAGGTGTTCACCCTGCTTTGCGGGGCAAGCCCTTCTTTCCCTGTTCCGCCGACAAGCGGCCAGCGTTCGACCTTCTCCCTAAATCGCCGGAGGGGAAGCCCACCTGGGCACCTTTCCGGAAGCGCCTGGCCACGCCGGAGGAGATGACGCGCTGGAAGGGGCACCTGGGGCCGTGGGGGATGCCTTGCGGGGCGCTCTCCGGATTCGTCGTGCTCGACTTCGATGTACCCGAAGGGCCGAAGCTCTACGAGGCGAAGTATGACGGCGCCGAACTCCCGCCGACGGCGATGACGCCGAGGGGCGGATACCATGCCCTCCATGCCTACCAGGAGGGGATCACCGTCCCGAACGACGTGAAGCTCATCCCCGGGCTCGACGTCCGGAGCGAGGGCGGGTATGTCATCATCCCATCCGCCTATCAGGACGGGCGGACGTGGACCATTCCCCCGGATAAACCCGCTCCACCGCTCCCCGGCTGGTTTCTGTCGTGCCTCAATAAACCGACCGCTCCCGCGGCGCCGGAGGGCGTCGGCGAGGCCGACGGGCTCCCCGCGGGAGTGGGAGAAGGCCAGCGGAACGATACCGCGGCCCGGCTCGCGGGGCGATACCTTGCGAAAGGGCTTTCACCGGAAGAAACGTATTCGATCCTCTCCCGATGGAACCGGAAGAACCGGCCGGCTCTCGGGGATGAAGAACTGCGAGCGATCATTTTCAGCATCGCAAGGAAGGAACGGGAGAAGGCGCCGCTCATCGAACTGGTGGACTCCTCCGACTTATCCCGGCTGGCAGGGACGCCGAAGGTGAAGATCATCGACCCGTTTCTCTCCGCGGGCTCCAAGAACATCCTCGCGGGCTGGCAGGGCTCCTACAAGTCCACGCTGATGCTTAACCTGGCCGTCTGCATCCGGAACGGGCTTCCCCTCTTCGGTCGGTTCGACTGCACGCAAGGTCGTGTCCTCTACGTTGACCGGGAGAACAACCCGGAACTGACCAATCTCCGCGTCGAGAAAATCGCGAGGGGAGTCCACGGGGCGCATGGCGGGATTACCTTCCAATTCCCGAAGGAGAAACCCGACCTCGCCGACAAGCGGGTGCGGGAGGCGTACATCCGGACCATCGAAAAAGAAAAGATTGACCTCGCCATCTTCGATTCGTTTCTCTGCTTCTTCAACCTTCGGAACGAGAACGACAACACCGAAGTGCGCGGCGTTCTTGAACAGGTGAGCGAGATCCCCGCGAGGACCGGCGCCGCGATCCTGTTCATCGACCATGCAGGAAAGGCGTCGCCGGAGAAGGCGAAGGCGGGAATCCGGGTGACACCTCGGGGGGCCTCCGCGAAGGGCGACTGGGCCGACATGGTAATGACGATTGAAGAACGCGAGGACGAAGCCCGCAAACTCCGCCTCCTCCGTTTCTCGAAGACCCGATACAACTTGCCCCTGCCTTCCATGCTGCTCGAGGTGGGGACGAACCTGGTATTCGTCCCGTCGGGGACAGACGAGATATGCCCCGTCTTCACCGTTCGACAGACGGTTGATGACAAGCCCGGCATCGGTGCAACCGAACTTTACACGGCTCTGATGAAGGCCACCGGCTGCGGAAAACGGACGGCGATCACGTCCACCGGACGGGCGGTCGAACTCGGCTTCATTCGTCGGCACGGGAAGACGAAGCCGGTCAACTACTACCCCGCGTTTATTCGTGAAATAGGCGATTGCACCAATAATGAGGACACCGAAAGCAAGGAGGGAAAACTCCTTGAATACCAATAGGTTGCGGATTGGTGCATTGGTGCAGTCCCTCTATATAAGATCTATAGTACTGCACCAATCGTTTTCGCCGGTCCTCGGCGGTGGGAAATGACCTCCAAAAAGCCCATCCCCTGCTACCTTTGCGGGCGCCCCGTCCGGCACCTCGGGGCCGTTCGATGGGATGGATCCGGCGACCCGGAGGGCGGCTATCTGACAGACCTGCATCCCGTCTGCTCCGAGTGCATGGCCGATCCGGAGGTGCGGCTGATGCTGACAGCGAACGAGGCGGAGGTGGCGCATTGAATCCCCATCCCCACGACGCTGGCCTGCGAGACGCTGGATAGTGGCACGCTGGAGGTACTGGGGCGACCTAGGCAGGCGGGTACCCCGCGACCCCGATGTGTGGCTACAGACCGGCAATTTTACAGCCCTTTTTGTTGTTGCGGGCAAGGAGGCATGAATGAACGCTGAAAGCCCGAAGAAGGCCGATTTCGCAAGGTTTTTCAACATATCCCTGACGACCTTCAGTAACTGGCGGCGGCAAGGGTGCCCGGACAGTTCCTTCCCGGCCGCCGCTGCCTGGCGAACCCGCCGCGATCTGCAGGCCGCGGGGATGGACCCGGCGCCCACCGGGCGGTTAGAGGCGATTCAGGTCGAGCATTTCCGGCGGTGGTTTCAGCTGGAGGAGCGCATCGAGGAGCTCAACGCGATTCCCGGCGATGTCGATGCTCGCGGCCATTTCGGCCCGCAGTCTGTATTGAAGGTCAGCGGCCTCGTCATCGCGGCCCTTCAACGGGAGATGCTCGATCTTCCCATGAGGCTCCTTCAAGGCTGCGCTGACCCCCGCGACCTTCCTCTGGCCCTCTACGAGATCGTGTTCGAGGCGCTCGATCGAGTCCGCGGCGCTGGCGATGAGGATTCTCCCAATGATGAAGATTCTCCCTCCCCTCTCCCGGCTGGACACCGGGCGCGGAAGGCCGGAAAGGCCGCGGAGGATATTCGGTGAACGACGATTCGAAAAAATTCTGTCACGCCATGCGTGATGAAAGGAGCAAGTCATGAGCGCATTGAAAGCACGGCCGTACGAACCGGAACGGAAGGAAGCGGATTTTTCCATCCTCGGCTACCTGCGGCATCGTCTCGAAGGGGGCGACGAAGGCACACCCGAGGCGCGGTACGTCGCCGCGTTGAACCAGATGAAGAACATCGAGATTGCGCGGATCGGGGATTACCTCCCCGGGCGTGCGCTCGGCAACGTGCGGGCGATGAACATCACAACCGACTCGGCCGGCGGGTTCCTCGTCGCGGACGAGATCCGGCCGGATGATTTCGTGCACGCGCTCGGAAACGTCCTTCTTGCGAACCGTCTCGGCGTCGAGACGTGGCCCGGTCTCGTCGGAAACGTCATGGTCCCTTCGGGGGCGAGCGCGGCGCAACACTACTGGCTCGGCGATGACGGGACGGCCCCGACCGAAAGCCCCGTGAGCTTCGGAGGCGCCGGTCTCAAGCCGCACACGGTCGGGGCACTCCTCCCGCCGATTTCCCGAAACCTGGTCCTGCTCGGCGCTCGGAAATCGACGGAGCGGATCCTGCAAGGAATGCTCCGCCGGGCCGTCGCCAGCGGGATCGACACGGCGCTTTTCGCGGGCAGCGGCGTGGACGGGCAACCGTCGGGAATCCTCGTGACCCCGGGGATCGATTCTGCAGACGGGACGAACTTCAGTCGCACGAAGGCGCTCGCGCGGCTCAAGGTCCTCGAAGATGAGAACGTCGCGACCGAGAACGCCGCATGGGTCGGTCCCCCTGGTGTCGCGCAAGCTCTGAGAGGCCGCGAGCAGGGAGCTGCCGGATATCCTCCCTTCCTCTTAAACGACGACAACAAAATGTGCGGTCGTCCGTTTTACGTGACCAACGCGATCCCCCCGGGGACGCTCCTGCTCGGAAACTTCCCGGAAGGCGTGGTCCTCCCGACTTGGGGGCCGGGTCCGGAAATCATCATCGACGACAAGACGCGAAGCAAGGAAGGGCAAGTCCGAATCGTCTGTCTCGCCTCGGTCGACATTTTCGTCCGCCGGACGGCGTGCTTCGCACTCTCAACGGGGGTTTCATAATGTGGCCCTCGACGCGGGACGACCGGCCCGGCATGGACACCAGGACGAAATATCCGACGCGCACCGTCGAGGTGGTCGCCACGACGTGCGCTCCGATCCCGGGCTTCCTGTTCGGTGGCCGCCGGGTAGAGGAAGGGGAACAGGTACGCCTCCCGACCATCGACGCTCAGGACCTTGTGCGCCGGGGCAAGGCCCGCATCATCCCGGACACGGAAACGATGGAAATGTTGTGAGACCTGCGGCGGGGGATCCATCGCCCCTTTCCACGTCGAGCCCGGGCGGCGTCGCCGCAGACCCCGGGCGTTTTCCCTCCTTCGGGGCGGGGGACGGTCTTACCGGGCCGTCTCCCGCGTTTCCCTGCCGATCCTGCGGTGGTTTCGTCCGGATCGAACAGGAGCACCGGCTATGCGACGACTGTTTGACCCGGTACATCGGGTGCGCCATCGGGAAGTATTGCGCCGCGTGCGCCGTCAACCCGTCGGGATGCCGTGATTTCCGATGCGACTTGTACCACGTCCGGATGAGGAGGAAAGAACGTGAAGAAGCGGCGGCGTAGGATCGACCCCGCGAAGGCGGCACGCGCAGCGGGGGGCGATCCGGGGTGGTACGCGGGGATCCCGACGCCGGAGCGGACCTTCTACTGCTGCGGACGATGCAGCACGGAGTCCGCGACCGTCCACAGGCCGGGGGAACCGTGCCTGAAATGCCGGTTGCAGGAGAGAACGGTCCCCAAAGCGTCAACGGGATGACGCGGCATCCGGCGACCGCCTCGTGGACGTTTTCGTAATTACCGCGTTCCTTGCAACTGACTGATGCTGTCCATATATCGGGATATGAGGAAATGTAGAATCGTTATTTAAAAGTACAGTCCCTTATTGGCGCGGCTTTGCAGTTCATCGAATATTATTGATGCAACGGAGGTGCGATGCCGTCAAGTCCGAGAGGCTGGCTCTGCAAGGCGGTCTATACCCTCGACGCGCAGGGGCGGACCTTCTCCCCACAAATGGACCGGATCCGCGGGACGGGGCCGAGGTATTCCCGAGAGGAAGCATTGAGCGTGAAGATCATCGCGGAGCGGGCGTCGAAGGCGTGCACGTCAAACGGCGTCGGGTACGCGCTCCTGATGCGGTTCTACCTCGGAGAGGCGTCCTGGTGGAGCTTCACGGAACAGGAACAGGCGATCCTCCGGAAGACCATCCGGCATTTCTCGAAGGCGCTCCGCGAGGCGGGGTTCCTGCCGGAGGAAGAAAAAGAAATCATCCCCTGACGCGTTCCGTCCCCGGCAGGAATACCCCACACGCGAAGCAGGAGCCCTCAGGAGGCGACGGCAGGGAAGAAAAAGGGCCGGAGTGGGGGAAGTGGCGGGGGAAATTATACTCGACCGAAACAGGATAAAAAGAAAGGGAACCGCATCTCTGCGATTCCCTTATGTTTTTTGGTAGCGGGGCCAGGATTTGAACCTGGGACCTTCGGGTTATGAGCCCGACGAGCTACCGGACTGCTCCACCCCGCGTCATGAACAATTAAATATACCCTTCGCCCGCCTATGTGTCAACCTCGGTTTATAAGCAGAGGAGAGAGGATAGGTGTTTAAGTTGACTTTCGATCTTCTTTTCGCCGAAGCCGCCTTGAACGACGCTTTGCCTCGGCCCGTTTTCCCCAATATCCGCCGCCATTCTTTGCGCCGGCATGTTCGGTCTTGGTTGCCATCATCAAATCTCCCGACAATTGGTTTTCACCCCTACACCCACGCGATCGTGACGAGGTGCTCGGCTGCTCGGAACTCTGGATCGCCGGTAACCAGGACCGCCCCGTGTTCGACGGCGGATGCCAGGGCAAAACAGTCTGCGAAAGACATGCTGAATGACGCCTTGTACTCGGCCGCCCGGAAAACCAGATCACTTGGCACCGGAAGGATACGGAATCCGAGCCGTTCCACGTGAGCGAGAACCTCGATCTTCTTATGGTCCCCGAAAGCGCGCTTCGTCGAGTAGATGATCTCTCCGAGGTTGATCACGTTCAAGTATACCGGCATACCCGACCGCATCGCCTGCGTGAGCATCCGGGCGACCTTCTCGTGTCCCGCCTCCTTCTGGAACAACTTGAGAAGAGCGTGGCTGTCGAAAAGAAGAGGGGACTTCTCCCTCACCGGGAATCCTTCTTCCGATCCAGGAGAAGCCGATCCCCGAGGGAGGGGACCGCGGGAAGAGCGCCACAGGCCGCGCGCACGGGATCATCCACCGGGGGGACGAGATAGATGATGCCACCTTATTCCATGATCTGCATTTCGGTCCCCGGCTCGATGCGGAATTTCTTCCGGAGTCCGGCGGGGATCACGATCTGCCCTTTCGACAGCGTCCTGACGGTTCCCACGGGTATCAAACCTTTCTTTAAATTCGTATTACTTTTAAAAAATTGTAATACGTCTGTACATATACGTCAACCCTCCTTATGCGCACCCTCCTTATGCGCAGGTGGAGGGGAGCACACCATCCCCGCGCACACCTCGATTCTTGAATCGGGCACAATAATTGATGTATCTCCGGTTAGGGGCAGGATGGACACAGTAAACGGGATGTCGGTTATAGTGAGGCGATCGACGATGCGCCGCGGGGAGGGGAAAACGATGGGAGCGAGCGTGAGCTTCAAGGGGGTCTTCCCGATCCTGGCGACCCCGTTCGATGAAAAAGAGGACGTCGACCTCGAGTCGTTCGTCCGCGTCGTCCGGTTCATGGTGGAGATCGGCGTGGACGGCGTGACCATCCTGGGAGTGCTGGGCGAATCGAACCGGATGGTCGATTCCGAACGGGAACAGTTGATCATGGCGGCGGTGGCCGCGGCTGACGGGCGGATCCCCGTCGTCGTCGGGACCAGTCACAAGGGGACCCAGGCGACCCGTTACCTCAGCCTGATGGCGGAATCCCTGGGCGCGTCCGCCGTCATGGTGACCCCGTCGAAGGAGGCGGTTCCCAACGAGGAGCGGATCTTCGAATATTTCCGGACGGTGGCGGAGGGGATCACGATCCCGATCGTCCTGCAGGACCACCCCGGCTCGACGGAAGTCCACATGTCCGCGCCGTTGATCCTGCGGATGGTGAACGAGATCCCGCGGATCGCGTGCATCAAGCAGGAGGCGCCGCCGACCCCCGCCAAGATCGCCGCGCTGATCTCTGGGATGAAGGAACGGCGGGTCCCCGTCCTGACGGGCCTCGGGGCCCTCTACGGGATGTTCGACCTGGAACGCGGCAGCGACGGTTACATGACGGGCTTCGCCTTTCCCGAGGTGCTGATCGCCATGGTGACGGCGGTCCGGGCGGGCCGGATGGAGGATGCGTGGGAGCTGTACCGCCGCTTCCTCCCCCTGATCGTGTTCGAACAGCAGCCGGGGATCGCCATCCGCAAGGAAATCTACCGGCTGCGGGGACTCCTCCGGAGCAACCGGGTGCGCCACCCCGGCGCGCAGCTGGTCGCGTCCGCGGGCGAACAGCTTCGGTCGGTATTAACCCGCGTCCTCCCCGGCGTGGACATCACCAGGCCGCTGGCGCTCTGAGTCGAACCCCATTCCGGGAGGCGCGGAGATGAAAGCGGTCCTGATGAGCGGGTTGGGTGGCATCGAGTTTCTCCACATCGGGGAGCACCCCGATCCCGTCATGAAGGAGGACGAGCTCCTCGTCCGGGTCCGTGCGACGGCGCTCAACCGCGCCGACCTGCTCCAGCGTAGGGGGAAACACCCCCCTCCCAAGGGCGTGCCGGACATCCTCGGGCTCGAGATGGCGGGAGAGGTCGCCTCGGTGGGCCGCGCGTGCGAGGGATGGGCGGTGGGGGACCGGGTGTGCGCCTTGCTGCCGGGGGGCGGGTACGCGGAGAGGGTGAGCATCCCCGCGGGACTGGCGATGCGGATCCCCGAACCTCTCTCCTTCGAGCAGGCCGCGGCGATCCCGGAGGTGTTCCTGACGGCGTATCAGAACCTGTTCAACGTGGCGCGCCTCGCCCCCGGGGAGACGGTGCTGGTGCACGCGGGGGGAAGCGGCGTGGGTACGGCGGCGATCCAGCTGATACGGG
>JAMDCN010000038.1 GCA_023489025.1 Deltaproteobacteria bacterium
GCCGTGTAGTCCACCACCATCGGACGGATATTCGGATGCTCGGCGGACAACCACGTATTGATTCCGTAATTCTTCACGACGCCGAGGCGGCGCGAAGCCATGTCCTCGATCGTTTTCGGGTCACCACCGTCTTGACGGACGAACAGAACGTAGGGCACCGACAGGTACGGCCTGGAGAAGAGCAGGAAACCTTCGCGCTCGGGCGTCCGGGTGAGGGTTCCGAGAAGGTCCACGTTCCCCTGCTTGACGGCTTCGAGGACATCGGACCAGGTGGGGTAGGCGACGGTCCGGAACTCGACCCCCAGTTTCCTGCCCATGACGGTCAGAAGATCCGGCGTGATGCCCCTGGCGACCCCGGAGGAGTCGAGGAACTCGAACGGAGGGAACAGCGGGTCGGGGGCGTAGCGGATGGGACCGTGGGCGGCGACGAAGGCGCGTTCCTTGGGGGTAAGAGGATCGACGGCCGTTCCCGCTTCTCGCTCCACGAGCGGGAATATCGCCACGGAGAGGAGCAGGCCGACAAGAAGCACCTTCGGGAGAAAACGGCGGAGGATACTCATCCCTTAGACTTATCCCAATCGACCCATCGCGTCCACATAAGAGTTATTTCCCCGATAATGAGAGAAGACAGCCTGTTCGCCCTGGGCGGAGACTGTTTCCTTGTCCGGTTCGGGGCTCTCCGGGACCGTCGCCGGAGAGTGCTTATGCCACAGGCTCAAGGTGATCGCGGCGGCGATTCCTCATAGGGCTTTAAGCGCGGGGGATGCGCACCGGTGCGTCTCGACCGTCATGTGGACAATTCCGAGATCCTTGGGCAGGAGGTCGTAGTAACCGGCGGTTTCCAGGGGTTGAGATGAGACAACGGCTATTTCCGCCGCATATAATCCAGGGCCTACCGACCAAACGTGCATGTCGGAAATCCGATTGTCGCCCCCGGATTCGATCGCCTCCCTGATCTTTCCCCTCAGTTCTTCAGGCGCCTGCAGATCAAGAAGCACGCGAGCCGACGAGCGGAGCAAACCCCAGGACCAGCGAACTACGAGCGCAGCGCCGACCAGGCCCATGAAGGGGTCCATCCACTGCTGCCCCAGATATTTACCGAAGAGCAGGGCAAAGATCGCAAGTATGGAGGTCAGGGCGTCCGCCAGCACGTGAAGATAGGCGGACCGGAAGTTGTGGTCGTGGTGGTCGTGACGTTCGGCACGCACATGGACGGGATCGGCATCCTCTTTATGCTCCCGGCCGCGCTTTCCATCGAAGAACCCGTGTCCGCCGAGGATCAGCAGGCATATGCCGTTGACGATCAATCCGAGAACCGCAACGAAGATCGCCTGGTTGAATCCGATGGCCACGGGAGATAGGAGCCGTGCGATGCTTTCCCATGCCATGACCAGAGCGAAGAGAACGAGCATCACCGCGCCGGCAAAACCCGCCAGCGAACTCACCTTGCCGGTGCCGAAGTTGAACCGCGCATCCTTCGCATGGCGGCGGGTGTAGTGGTAGGCAAATGCGGAAATGGCCAGCGCCGAGGCATGGCTTCCCATGTGGAGGCCGTCCGCCAGGAGGGCCATCGAGCCGAAGGCGATCCCCGCCGCGACCTCAACGACCATTGTCACCAACGTGACGGCGATGACGATCAGCGTCCGGTGCTCAGCGGATTTCTTCCGGTCCTGGCCGAACGTATGGTCGTGCACCCATCGTTCAATGGATTCCGTATGCATGTCGCTGTCCTTAATCTGTCCTTCCTTGGTTGGAGACGGTTCCGTATTCGGATCTCGAGCCGTTCGAGCCCGCAAGGAGACGCATGCTGTTTCCGACGACAAGGAGCGACACCCCCATGTCCGCAGCGACGCCCATCCAAAGGGTGACCAACCCCAAGGGGGCGAGAACGAGAAAGACCGCCTTGGACGCCAGCGAAAAGACGACGTTGAACCGGATGATCCGGAGCGTCCTGCGCCCCAGTCGGACGGCGAAGGGGATCTTGCGCAGGTCGTCCCCCGTGAGGACGACATCCCCCGCCTCCAGCGCCACGTCGGTCCCGGCCGCGCCCATGACCACCCCCACGGTGGCCAGAGCCAGCGCCGGGGCGTCGTTGATCCCGTCGCCCACCATGACGACCTTCTTCCCTTTCGCCACGGCCTCCCGAACAAGCGCGATCTTTTGCTCCGGAAGAAGCCCCGCGTGCACAGCGTCCATGGGAAGCCGGGAGGCGACGGCCTTTCCGGTCTCGGGGTTGTCCCCCGTCAGCATCGCCAGTTCGGTCGCCCCGAGGTTGCGCAACTCTCCGAGAGCTTCCGCGGCATCCTTTCGAACCGAATCCTGGATGGCGATCATCCCGTACGCCTCTTCTTCGGTTCCGACGACGACCACGGTGGCTCCTCTTCCCTCCCACTCCTTCACCGCCTCCTGGTCCGGACCGGCGATCCCCGAAGGTCCGTTGAAAAAAGAGGGGTTGCCCACAAGGCAGATCTCTCCATTCACCCGCCCCCGGACCCCCATGCCGGGCACGGCCTGCACATCGGTCGCCGCCGGCGGCTGGATCCCCCTGTTTCTCGCAACATCGAGAATGGCTTCGGCGAGAGGATGCTCGGACCGTGATTCGATCGCCGCGGCCAGGCGAAGGATCTCCTGCTCCGATCGACCGCGGAAAGACCGGACGGCAACGACTTCGGGCTTGCCGAGGGTCAGTGTCCCGGTCTTGTCGAAGAAGAAGGTGCGGATTCGTCCCAGCTCCTCGAGGTATGCCCCGCCTTTGAAGAGGATCCCCTCCCGGGCAGCCCGCGTGAGCCCGCAGACGATGGAAACGGGCGTCGAGATCACAAGAGCGCAGGGGCAGGCAATCACCAGGACCACAAGCCCCCGGTAAAACCAGGTGGAAAAGAGCTGACCGAACATGACCGGAGGTACGACGACCAGGGCAAGGGCGAACGCGATCATCGCGGGAGTGTAGTATCGCGCGAACCGCTCGATGAACGCCTGGCTGCGGGCGCGCTGGGCCTGGGCGTTCTCCACGAGGTGGATGATCTTCGCCAGCGAACTGTCGGAGGCGAGCCGTGAGACCCGGATTTCGAGCGTTCCCTGCCCGTTCAGG
>JAMDCN010000069.1 GCA_023489025.1 Deltaproteobacteria bacterium
ACCGTTTCGACAAGGACTCCGTCCCGGAATACGCGGTACCCGGCAACCCCGAAGTCGTCCGTCGACGGATTCCACGAAAGGGAGATCCGGGTGGCGTTGTCGGCCAGGGCCGTGAGGCCTGCGGGAATGGACGGAGGATTGTCGCGGTTCCCGTCCCCCCAGCACCCCGCCAGGGCCGCGGCGAACACCAGGAAAGCCCCTGCCGCACAGAACGTATTTTTCATCATCCCCTCCACACAAGAATTGGTCTCGCCACTCCACGACGAGACAACATTTTCCTCATGGTATTCCTTATCGGATAGCTTGCGGAAAAAGATTAACGGAATCCGGTTCGCGGGAGCCTTCAGTACTCCCAAATCCGAAGGCCAGCCATGCGATCGGCGCGACCACCGCCGCCTTTTTCTTCCAGGAAATGCTTTCTAAAATTGCTATAAACGTCCCGATCTCCTTACCCCGTTTCGGCGTATAGTTTTTGTCTAGTCCGAAGCTTTTTGTGGAGGGGTTCAGTCGCCGCTGGCGTCGTCTGGGTATTTGATTTCGTGGGAGATTTTCAGCCAGTCCGGTGCCTTACCGGGAATGGCATTCAGGAGGCCGACGGTTCGATCCCGTTCAGCTCCACCAGGAATGACAAGGGCCTGGATCTTCGGATCCGGGCCTTTTTTAGTAGCGCAGATCTTGTCGCGGGTTTTCCTGGTATTGCAGGTTCCCCTTGTAATAGATTGAAGACATGCTTAATATGTACACAGGGACTATGCATATCAGGAGATGGACATGAAGGCATCCGCGCTGGATCTACGGTACAGGATGAGCGAGGTTCTGAAGGCGCTGGAACGTCGGGAACGCGTTTCCCTCCTGTACCACGGCAAAGTGAAGGGTGCGATCGTTCCGATCGGCAGGAAGGGGACGGTTCCGACCCCGGATCACCCCTTCTTCGGCATGGGGGTCCCCGGGGAAGACTCTGTCACGGCGGTCATGGACCACTTGCGCGGTGGTCGATACCGCTGATGCTGTTCGATACCGACGTCCTGATCTGGATCCAACGGGGGAACGTCAAGGCGGCGCGTCTGGTCGACCGCGCCGACGAGCGGTTGATCTCGGTTCAAACCTTCATGGAACTGCTCCAGGCTGCTCGCGACAAAGGGCAGCATGCGATCATCAAGCGATACCTCGCGGATCTTTCTTTTTCCGTCCTTCCCTTGACCGAGAACATAGGCCATCGTGCGCTTGTGTATGTCGAGGAATACGGGTTGTCTTCCGGCATGCGCGCCGGGGACGCCATCGTGGCGGCGACGGCCACGGAAAACGGGTTGACGCTGGCAACAGGCAACGCGCGTCACTTCCGGCCGGTCAAGGGCCTTGCTTTGAGTATCTTCCGGCCGTAATCTGTGGATCGGCATCTGAATCTGACCCGCCGGTGTATAGCTCCGAAGCGCCGGTCTTTCTGTCGCCGCGAGGAGCGAAGGCGGACGGGGAATGAAGGGCTTGGGTCTTCGGATCCAGGCCCTTTTTCTTATCCATTGCGGATGGTGCGGATGTTGCCCGTTCCCCCGGTCGGGATCGTCGAGCCGGTCGTCACCAGGGGTAATTGTACCGCCACCATTCATTTTCGTTATCCATTTCCTTCATATAGACCTGGAACTGCTCCTCCTCACGCTTCTTTCTGTCCTCCCGGGCCTGCAATTTGATGTCTTGCTCCATTTTCTTCTCATCTTTCCTGACGTGCCGCTTGACCGCCTGCAGGAGTTTTTGGTTCGTCGAGATGAAGGCCCTGGTTCCTTCGTTCGATGCGTTCATTGCGATCACGAAACCCGCGGTAACGGTACCGGCCTTCGCTTTATCGACATCGACATAGATTTCATCTTCGAATATGTCTTTCACGTTCCCCTTGCAAATGAAATCGCCGGCGGGATCGAATACCGACACCTCCGCATTTTTCCAGAAAACACCCTTCAATGCCATCACAAGGAACCGCGCCCGGGTATCCGTTTCCCGCATGATCGTGCCGTATGCGGGATGTGCGACGGTCGCCCTGGGGGCGAACCACTTGCTGTAGATTTTAGCCGTTTCCCCGCTTTCCTCCATCGTGAGGATCGTCTTGTTCACGAAATCGAGGAAGCTCTCGTCCCCCTTGCGGATACCGAATCCGTGCGGCCTTTCCGAGATCCGGATCGCGGGGATTTCGTACCCTCCATGCGGGATCCTGGAGAGGAGGCTTCGGAGAATCAATTCATCGGACGTCACGGCGTCGACCTCTCCGTTCCGCAGCGCCCGAAGGCCGAGGATATAGTTGTCGAAGGGGACGATCTTCGAATGGGGGAGCGCTTCCTTCGCTGTCTGCTCCGAGACCGATCCCTTCCTCACGCCGATCGTCTTGTTCTGGAGGTCCTTGAGGGTGCGGACCGTGCCCTTTTTCACCAGAAATTTCTGGCCCGTGAGAAAGTAGGTGTCGCTGAAATCGAGGAGTTTTTCCCTGTCCGGATTTTTCACCATCATCGCGGCGATGATGTCGATGTCCCCCTCAAGGAGCTCGGGTATCCGGTCGCCTGACGTTACGGGCACGAGTTTGAGCTTGACGCCGAGTTTGTCCGCGAACGCCTTGGCGTAGTCGACGTCGAACCCGACGATCTCCCCGGTCTTGTCCACGAAACCGAACGGCGGGACCGAGTTAAAGACACCCGCCACAAGGACGCCCTTCTTCTTGACTTCCTGGAGGGTACCCTGGGCTGCTGCTGCGCCGACGAGGGTGACGACGGCAAGGAACGACAGAACGACGGAGAGCGGTTTCTTCATGACCTGCCTCCTTCAATGAGCAACGACCCGGAGATCAATTCGTGTAATGAAATCCTAGCATCATTTTCCCGAAAATCGAAGTCCGCGGCGACGGGAGCGCAAGGGGATCGATTTTTACCTGTGCGCATCACTCCGGATCGATCGTCGCGATCTTCCCGCTGGAAGTCGGGAAGGAAACCGTCCGAGGAAACCGAGGATCCCGTACAGGAGCGTCAACGGGTGGGGCGGGCACCCGGGGATGAACAGGTCGACCGGCAGGACGCCGCCCACGCCGTTTTCG
>JAMDCN010000023.1 GCA_023489025.1 Deltaproteobacteria bacterium
TGTTTTCTCCGCCGAGGGCCGCGATCTCCCCCGCCAGCGCGTCTTCCAGCCCCTTGAACGTCGTCGCGAAAAACCGGTGCGTCGTCATCGGCCTATGATACGCCTGTTGAAGAGGGGAGGCTTCTCCGGAGGGAGAAGGGTGAAGGGACACAGGGAGAAGAATACAAGATTATGTAAAGTTTATTGCGTATATTTCCGAAAAGACACACAAGGGCCGGTTCCGGATAAAATCATGTTTGGAGGAAGGACGGGAATGGCGAAAGATTCCAGGTTTCTCTCCGTGATTTTCGATAACATCCGGGAGAACATCGTGGTCGTGGACGCGGAAAATTACGATATTCTCCACGCGAACCAGTCTTTCGTCGAGTCGTTCGGCATTCCAGTGGAAGAAAGCCGGAAAAAACGTTGTTACGAGGTGACGCACAAGAGCGATCGTCCGTGTCACGAGTCCGGGGAGAAGTGCCCGGTCCGCCTGGCGGCGGAAACAGGCGGCGTGTCCAGGTGCGTGCACGTCCACAAGAATGAAGCAGGGGGATTCCGGACCAGCCGGCTTTCGGCGTATCCGATCCGTGAATCCGATGGAACGGTCCGCCGCGTCGTGGAAATATCCGAGGACATCACCGAGGAGGTGAGGCTGCAGGACGAGATCCGGAAGAAGTCGGAATTTCTCGACAATATCTTGAAGAACAGCCCGGACGGGATCATCGGGAACGACCCGGCGGGGAACATATTCCTCTTCAACGAGGGCGCGGAGAGGATTTTCGGGTATACGTCCGCCGAGGTGATCGGAAAAATACGCGCCTCTGCGTTCTACCCGCCCGGCGGCGCGAGGGAAGTCAAGGAGTTCATCTACGCCGAGGGTTTCGGCGGCCGCGGCAGGCTCCAGGATTTCGAGACGAAGATCGTGACGAGCACGGGGAAGCTGATTCCCATCAGGCTTTCCTGCGAGCTGCTCAATGAGAACGGCAGGGAGATCGGGACGATCGGATTCTTCCACGACATATCCGGTCGATTGGCGCTGCAGAACCACCTGGCGGAGTCGGAAGCGAAATTCCGGACTCTGTTCGAGACGGCCAGTGACGCCATTCTCAGCATCGACGAGAACGGGCTCATTCTCATGGCGAATCAGGCGGCCAAGCATGCATTCGAGTATCCGGGTCACGAGATTGTCGGGTTGGATGTCCGGCGGCTGCTTGGATCGGGACAGGAAGGCACATGGGAGGTTCTCGCCAGGTACGCTTCGTGTTCGGAGGCGGGGAAGTACGTGGAATCTTCCGCCGTGACGAGATCCGGCAAGAAGATCCCCTTCCACATCTCCGTTTCCGAAAGCGTCAGCGGCGGGAAGAGATTCTATACCGTCATCATGCGGGATGTGTCGCAGATCAAGGCGTACGAGGAGAATCTGCAGATTCTTGCGAACACCGATAGCCTGACCCGCCTCTACAACCGGCGACAAATCTATCCGATCATGCAGAGGGAGCTGGACCGTGCCGCCAGGAAAAAGATCTCGTTCTCGGTTCTGATGATCGACATCGACCACTTCAAAAAGTTCAACGACACGTACGGCCACGCGGGAGGAGACCTGCTGCTGGCGGGTTTTGCCGACAAGATGAGGTTGTCACTCCGGCAGATGGATTCCGCCTTCCGGTTCGGCGGGGAGGAGTTCGTTGTTCTCTTGCCGGAAACGACGGGTCGGGAGGCGATGGTTCCCGCCGAGCGGTTCCGTCGACTCATCGCCGACAGCCGGTTTCCCATGCCCCCGGAAGGCAAGCCGGTGTCGGTCACGATCTCCATAGGCATCGCGGAGTACTGCGGCGGAGACACGCTCGACGACGTGATTCGGCATGCGGATCTCGCGATGTACGCCGCAAAAAGCGGAGGAAGAAACCGGGTAGTCGACTACGATCACCTGGCCAAACCGGAAATGCTGCAGGAGTTCGGGATCTCGATCCGCAATCCCTCTCGAAAACAATGACTCCCTCCGGGCTCACTTCCTGTCGAGCACCTCCCGCACCTTCCTTGCCAACGATGGAAGATCGAATGGCTTCTGAAGGAACGGGATTCCGGGGTGGAGAACGAAATCATCGTGGATCGCGTTGGCGGAGTATCCGCTCAGGAACAGTACTTTCAGCCCCGGGAACGTTTTTATCATCTCGTCGTACGCCTGCTTTCCTCCTTTCTTCGGCATGACGACGTCGAGCACGGCCATCGCGATTTCTTTCCCCTCCCGCCGGAAGATTTCGACCGCCTCCTCTCCGTCGCAAGCGATCAGGACCCTGTACCCGTAGGAGATCAGCGTCTGCTCCATGAGATACCGTACGGATTCATCGTCCTCCGCCAGCAGGATCGTTTCGCTCCCCCCGCGGGCTACCCCTCGGGACGCGATGACCTTGGCGTCGGCGGGGGCGTCCACCTCGGGGAAATATACCCGGAACGTCGTCCCCTTCCCCGGCTCGCTGTACAGGTGGATGAACCCGTTATGCTGTTTTACGATCCCGTAAACCATGGCAAGCCCCAGCCCTGTCCCCTTATCCGGTCCCTTCGTCGTGAAGAACGGCTCGAAGATGCGCTCCCTGGTTTCCTCGTCCATCCCGATCCCGGTGTCGCTCACCGAGAGCACCGCGTACCGGCCCGCCTTCATATACGGATACTGCTTCAGGTGTTCTTCCTCCAGCAGCGTCACTCCGGCCTCGATGACCAATTGACCCCCCTCCGGCATAGCATCACGGGCGTTGAGGCAGAGGTTCATCAGTACCTGCTCGACCTGCCCCCGGTCCGCGCGGATTATCACCGGGCATTCCGCGGGAAAGGTTTTGATCTCGACGTCTTCTCTTGTGACCTTCCGGAGGAGTTTCACGAGACCGGTCATCACCTCGTTCAGGTCAAGATGGACGGGATCGATGACCTGCCGGCGGGCGAAGGTGAGAAGCTGCCGGGTGAGCACCGATGCCCGTTCCGCGCAGCGGAAGACTTCGTCGAGGTCGGAAAGCGCTTTCGGGTCGTTCGCGATCCGGAGCTTGACCATCTCCCCGAA
>JAMDCN010000124.1 GCA_023489025.1 Deltaproteobacteria bacterium
ACGGTGCGGAAGGTGGTGCTCTTCCCCGCGCCGTTCCTGCCCATGAGGCAGACCACTTCCCCCCGGTCGACGTCCAGGGAAACGCCGAAGAGGACGTGGCTCGTCCCGTAATAGGTGTGGACGTCCTTCATCTCGAGGATCATTCGTCGATCTCCTCCCCGAGGTATGCCGTGATGACCTCGCGGTTCCGGGAGATCTCGGCCGGCGTTCCCTCCGCCAGCAGAACGCCCTGGTTGAGGACCCGGATCCATTCGGAGATCCCGAAGACGACGTCCATGTCGTGCTCGATGAACAGGAGCGTGAGCGCCTTCTCCTTCCAGATCTTCCGGATGAGTTCCACCGTGATCGTCCGCTCTTCGGGAGACATGCCGGCCATCGGCTCGTCGAGCATCACGAGCTCGGGGTTGAGCGCCAGCGCCATTGCGATGTCCAGCCGCTTCTGGTCCCCATGCGGGAGAGAACCCGCCATCTCTCCCGCCTTCGCATCCAGGGAGAGGGTCGCCAGGATCTCGATCGCCTCCCGCACCGCTTCGTGATAAGCGGTCGCCCTCCGGAAGAGCCGGGCGGTCTTCTTCTCCCGGGAGAGCACGGAGACCAGCACGTTTTCGAGGACCGTCCGCTCCTTGAAGATGCTCGTGATCTGGAACGCCCTGCCGATCCCTTTCCGGGCGATGTCGGCGGGCGACAGTCCGTCGATCCGCTCCCCCTTGAACAGGACCTCTCCCGCGTCGGGGACGAGCTTCCCCGTGATCAGGTTGAACAGCGTCGTCTTCCCCGCCCCGTTGGGGCCGATGATGGCGCTTAGCTCCCCCCTCGGGATCGCGAAGCTGACGTCGTGGGTGACCTTCAAGCCCCCGAACGCCTTCGACAGGTGCCGGACCTCAAGGACGGGCGGCGGTGTCCGCGTGTTTCCCATGGTTTCTCCAGCGCGTGATCCAGGTGTCGAACGTCCCGATGACTCCACGGGGGAAGAAGATGACGATCGCCAGCATGATGCCGCCGATCCAGATCTCCCAGAACTCGGTGTACTTGCCGATCATGTCCTCGATGAAGACGATGACCGCGGCGCCCATGAGCGGACCGAAAAAAGAGGAGACCCCGCCGAGGATGCTCATGAGGATGACCTCGCCCGACTTGGTCCAGTGGAGCATGTCGGGCTGGATGGAGTGCTGGTACCCGGCGAACAGACCCCCCGCCAGCGCCGCGAACACCCCGGAGAGGACCATCGCCGCGAGCTGGTACCGCCGCACCTTCACCCCGATGAAGCCGGTCCGCTCGGGGTTCTCACGGATCGACTGCAGCACCGCGCCGAAGGGGGAGGCCACGATCCGCCGGATCAGCCAGAAGGAGACGAACACGACGGCCAGGGTGAAGTAATAGTAACGGAGAGGGTTGTGGAGCACCTCGGGCATGGGGATCCCCTGGATGCCGTTGTCCCCCCCTGTGAAATCGTACCACTTGAAGACGATCCCCCAGACCATCTCCGCGAAGGCCAGGGTGAGCATCGTGAAGTAGACCCCCGAGAGCCGGATGCACAGCGGCCCGAGGACCAGGGCGAGCGCGCCGCCCACCGCCATGGTCGCCGGCAGCGCCACCCAGAACGGCGCCAAGCTGTTCGAGAGGAGCAGCCCCACCGTGTACGCCCCTACCCCGTAGTACGCCGCCTGCCCGAACGAAAGCATGCCGGTGACGCCGTAGAGCAGGTTGAACCCCATGGCGAACAGGCCCATCACCAGGATCTCGTTCCCCATGCTCACGAAATACTTGTTCCCGAGCAGGGGAACGACGGCGAACAGGACGAGGGCGATACCCCACTGCGCCCACTCGTCCCGCCCGTATTTCACGCCCGTCCTGGGACCGCTCACCGCACGGCTCCCCTCTTCATCAGAAGTCCCTCCGGGCGGAAGATCAGCACCAGGGCCATGACGGCGTAGCTGAACAGGATGGCCCATTGGGGCAGGAACAGGATGCCGAAGGCGGTGACCTCCCCGATGACGAGGGCCCCGACCAGCGCCCCCCCAATTTTCCCCAGCCCCCCGATGACCACGACGATCAGCGAGCCGATGATCACCTCGATGCCCGCCCCCGGCGTGACGGTGCGGACCGGCGCGGAAAGCGCGCCGCTTAAGCCTCCCAGGGCGGTGGCCAACCCGAAGACCAGGGAGAGGGTCAGGGGGACGTTCACTCCGAGGGACGAGGCCATCTCCCGGTTGGAGGAGATCGCCCGCAGGTTCCTCCCGAACCGGGACTTCTTGATCGCAGCCCACATCCCGAACGCCACGGCCAGCCCGATGACGATCACCACCAGGTCGTATCTCGGCATCGTGACCTCCCCGAACGAGAAGGGTCCGGAGAGGATTTCGGGCTTGGAGATCGACTTGTAGTCGGTCCCCCAGATCATCTTGACCACGTCGTCCAGGATGAGAATGAAGCTGTAGGTGAGCAGGATCTGGAACCCCGCCTCCCCGGCCCTTCCGTAGATCCGGCGAAGGAAGAAGAACTCCATCAACATACCCGCCGCGCCCGCCCCGAGGGACGCGAGGAGAACTCCCGCCCAGAAATCCACCCCCGACACCGCCACCACCTGGTAGGCGAAGTAGGCGCCCAGCAGGTAGAACGAGCCGTGAGCGAAGTTGAATACGTTGACCACCCCGAAGATCAGGGTGAGCCCCGAGGCGACGAGGAACAGGGTCATCGCCGAGGTGAGGCCGCTGATGAGCTGCGCGACGAGCAGGCTGCCGTCCAAGGGTTCCCTTGCCCTCTCCCGGGTGGGTTGCGCCCCCCTCCGCCTCAGACGGCGCGAAGGGGGGCTATTTGCGAGACGCTACACTAGTGTTGCCTGTGCGTTACTTCTTGACCGCCTTCCGGGCCGCCTCGATCTCCGCCACGGAGGGGATGATCTCCTCGGCCTTGAAGATCCTCCAGTTTCCGAGCATCATCGTCGCGGGAGGATACTTCTTGTTGGGTACCGTTTCGCCGATCGCCTGCACCTGGACGATCTGATGGTCGATCGGCCGCATGTAGGAGGTGAAGCCTTCCGGATCCTCCGGAAGCTTGATCTTCATCTTCTCCATGACCGAAACCAGCTTGTCGGGGTCCTCCGCCGTCCCCGCCTGGCGCACGCTTCCCGCGATGAAGTAGACGCCCGCGTAGGCGCCTTCCGCCGCATACGACGGGTACCGCCCCGTCTTCGCCTTGAAATTGGCGACGAAATTCCTGTTCTGCTTCGTGTCGGGCCAGTTCAGATGGTGACGGGCCGATAGGACCAGCCCCTTCGGGAGCCCCTTGGGCATCGCCTCGAACAGCTCGTAGTTCCCGCCGCCGTCGTAGTTATAGAACTTCATCTTGTTAAACAGTTTGTAAGGGAGGGCCTGCTTGATGAACGCGACGGTGTCTCCGCCCCAGAACGTCGTCACCAGCACGTCAGGCTTGGCGTTCAGGATCGCCGTGATGTAGGGGGTGTAGTCCGGTTCGAAGAGCTTCGGCCACGCCTGTCCGACCAGTTGGACATCCTTCCGCTGCCGGCCCAGGAGCATCCAGAAATCTTCCCAGGTCCGGTGACCGTACTCGTAGTCGGGTCCGATCACGTAATACTTCTTCCACGGCTTTTTATCCTTGGCGTAAAGCGCCGCCGCCGCCGCGGACTGGTAGGTGTTGTTCGATACCCGGAAGTAGTACGGCTGGAACTTCTCCGTCGTGAGCGCCGTCGAAGCGTGATCGGTTCCGACGAAGATCACCTTGTTCTCCTTGGACACCTCGGTCACCGCGAGCCCCACCGCGCTGCTGACCACGCCCATCAGGAAATTCACCTTGTCTTCGGTAATGAACCGCTTGGCCACCTTGATCGAGTACGCGGGGTTGGCCTTGGAGTCGTTGAAGATAATGTCGATCATCCGGCCGTTGACTCCGCCCTTCGCGTTGATCTCGTTCATCGCGATTTCCGCCGCGGACACCGAGTCGATTCCGTACCGCCCGGCGCGCCCCGTCATCGGGTACAACGCCCCGATGACGATCTTCTCCGCCGCACTCGCCACCTCGGCCAGCCCCATGACGAGGACCAGGCCGATCACCAGCATCGCCAGCCGCTTTCTTCCTTGCTTCCGCATCGTTTCCCTCCTCCTTTTCCGGGTTTACGCCTGCTTTCCGTCCTTTCCGAGCCCGATCACCTTCTTCGCCTGGCGGGTCTTTTCAGGGATGTCCGCCTGCCGGAGCATGACGATCCGCTGCGCCTGGGGAGAGCCGGCCCCGTGCAGCGCCTCCACGAGCGAAGCCACCGACGTCATCCCCTCGATGTACCGGACGAGCCTCCGTTTGTCCGCCGTGGAGAACCCCTGCTTCCCCGCGAAGTACTTTTCGAGTAGTCCCCCGATCTCCTCGTTCCGGAAATCCGCGTCGGAGGGAAGGGTGGAGAGGATCCCCCCCGCGATGTCGTGGGTCAGCCGCGCGACCTGGTACACGAACCGGGTAACGTTCTGCTTGACCGTGTTCGCCAGCAGCGGGTCCACCAGCCAGTTTCCCGCCGGGAGCCGCTTCGCCAGCGCGGAGGAACCGATCGCCCCCGCGAAGTTCGTCTCGACGAGATGGACGATCTCGGTGAGCTTGTCCCGGACGATGCCGTTCTTGATCGTCCCGTGGATCTCGGCCAGCAGGGCCGTCGCGCCGAGAAGGACGTCGGCGTTCCCCCCCTTGCACCCGCCGTAGTTGGCGCGGTGCCAGGCGGAGAACCGCTCGACCAGGGCGCCGGCGAACTCCCCCTCCCCCGCCATGAACACCCGCTCGTCCGGCACGAAGACGTCCTCGAAAACGAGGGTGCTCTCCCCCCCGACGACGCCGAAGGGAGTCCCGCAGTCGAATCCCCCCTCCTCCTCCTTCCGCTCGTCGTTGGTCTGCCGGCCGAAGACCACGGTGAGCCCCGGCGCGTCGATCGGGACGGCGCAGACGACGGCGTAGTCGGATCCCTCGGGCGGCAGCCCGAGCGTGGGCATCACGAGGATCTCGTGGGAGTTCGCCGCCCCCGTGATGTGGGTTTTCGATCCGCGGATCACGATCCCGTCGGGCGGCAGCCCGAGCGTGGGCATCACGAGGATCTCGTGGGAGTTCGCCGCCCCCGTGATGTGGGTTTTCGATCCGCGGATCACGATCCCGTCGGGCCGCCGCTCCACGATCCGGACGTACAGGTCGGGGTCGGCCTGCTGCCAGGGAGCCAGGGACCGGTCTCCCTTGGGGTCGGTCATGGCCCCGGCGGACATCAGGTCCTCCCGCTGCAATCGCTCCAGGAACTTCCGGAACCGGCGATGGTACTCCGTCCCCTTCGCCCGGTCGACCTCGTACGTCATGGCCCAGATCGCGTTGATCCCGTCGAGTCCCACGCACCGCTGGAAGCAGGTCCCCGTCTCCCGCCCCACGAGCCGAAGCATCGCGATCTTCTTGAGCAGGTCGTCGACGCTCCAGAAGAGGTGGGTGAACCGGGAGATCTTCGCTCCGTCGAGGGAGGAGGTCGCCGTCATGATGTCGTCGTGCTCCCCGCCGGCCGCCAGGTCGTACGTCACCGCGGCGGTGCGGACGTGCGGGAGCAGGGCGGGGTGCTCGTACGGCGTCTCCAGCCGCTTCCCCCGGTAGAAGATCCGGGGCTTCCGTTTCTTGAGGCTCTCCACGTACTGCGTTCCGTTCATCATCGGGCACCCTCCCGGGAGCGGGTCTCCCACTCCCTTCGCAACTCTTTTTTCAGAACTTTCCCGGCGGGGTTCCGCGGGATCCGGTCCACCACGCGCACGGATACCGGGACCTTGTAGTCGGCCAGGCGTCCCCGGCAAAAGACGATCAACCCCTCCGGATCGACGTTCGACCCCGGCAGAGGGACGACGCAGGCGGCGGGCACCTCGCCGAAGACCGGGTGCGAGATGCCGAACACGGCGGCCTCGGCCACGCCGGGGTAGACATACAGCACGTTTTCGACCTCCAGCCCGTACACCTTCTCCCCCCCGCGGTTGATCATGTCCTTGGTCCGGTCGAGAATGTAGACCAGTCCGTCCGCATCGATCCGGGCGACGTCCCCCGTCCGGAGCCATCCGTCGCGGATCGCTTCCCGGGTCTTTTCCGGCGCACCGAAATATCCCCGCACGATGTGGGGACCGCGCAGATGGAGCTCCCCGGGCTCCCCCGGCGGGATCGTTTCCCCGCCGGCGCCTCGAACCTCCGCCTCCGTCCCGGGGACGGGGAAGCCCACCGACTCCGATTTCGACAGGGCGAGCTCCGCGGGCAGGACCGTCCCCAGGGAGGAGCATTCCGTGAGGCCGTAGCAATTGTGCAGGCGCGCGGGAAGGATTCCGCGAAGAGCGAGGATCGTCTCCGGCGCCATCGGAGCGCCGCCGTACGCCGCGATCCTCACCGACGAAAGGTCGTAGCGGCCGATGTCGCTCCGGAGCGTGAACAGCTTGTAGATCGCGGGGACGAAAAAGAGCGCCGTGACGCGGTTCCGGGCGATCCGCTCGAGAACCTGCCCCGTGTCGTACTCCTTCTGCAGCACCACCGTCGCACCGCACGCCAGAAGGGCCACCAATTGGGAGTGAAGCCCCGTCACGTGAAACAGGGGCAACGTGAGGAGGCCGACATCGTCCTCTCGATACCCCAGCGTGGCGCGGCAGGAGTCGACGTTGAACAGGGTGTTCCGGTGGGAAATCATCGCTCCCTTGGGGAAACCCGTGGTCCCCGACGTGTACAGGAGCACGGCCACGTCGTCCGGGGCGGCCGGCTCGGGTGCAGGAACGGGGTCCGCGGCAAGAGCCTCGTCGAACGGGATGGATCCTTCTCCCCCGCCATCCACGAGCAGCCAGTCCCGGACCCCGCGGGCGCCGTCCTGCCCGGCGACCTCGCCGAACCGCTCACCGCTCGTCACGACGAGCGACGCGGAGCAATCCGACAGGATATAGGCGACTTCGGCGGGGGAAAGCCGGTAATTCACCGGCACCGCGACACACCCCGCCGCGATCGTCCCGAAATACGCGATCACGAATTCCGGGACGTTCTGCAGGAGGATGGCCACACGTTCTCCGGGGACGACGAGCCGGGACCGCAGGAACCCGGCGAACCGGCGGCACCGGTCGTCCAGCGTCGCGTACGTCAACGTGTCCCCTCCGTCCGTGACGACGGCGGCCTTTCCCCCCCGGCGCCGCGCATGATGGGGCAATATGCCGGCGATCGTTTCATTCACCATATCGTCCACCCGCCATCGACATAGATCGTCTGCCCGGTGATGAAATCCGACGCCCGGGATGCAAGGAACACGACCGTCCCTTCGAGTTCCTCCGGTTGTCCCCAGCGGCCCATGGGGGTCCGCTCGTTGATGAACCGGAACCGTTCCGGGTCTTCCCGGAGGGCCGCCACGAGAGGGGTCTCGAAGTAGGTGGGGCCGATGGCGTTCACCTGGACGTTGTGCGGGGCCCATTCGATGGCCATCACCTTCGTCATCTGGACGACCCCGCCCTTGCTCGATGCGTACGCCAGTTGATTGCTCATCCCCACCGCGCCGAAAATGGAGGAGATGTTGATGACTTTCCCGCACCGCCGCGCGACCATGTGCCGCCCGACCGCCTGCGCGACCAGGAAGTACCCCTTCAGGTTGGTGTCGAGGACGCGGTCCCACTCTTCCCCGGAAAGTTCGAGCGTCGGCTTGCGTACGTTCACACCCGCGTTGTTCACCAGGATGTCGATCTTCCCGAACGCCGCGGCGGCGGAATCGACCGCTTGCCGGACGCTCTCCTGCTGCAGAACGTCCATCGGGAAAACCTCCGCGCGCACACCGTGTCCCCTCGCCTCCTCCCGCGCCTCCGAGAGACCCCTCGCGTCCCTGGCGCACAGGGCAAGTTCGGCCCCGGCCTTCGCCAACCCCATCGCCATGGCGCGCCCGAGCCCCTTCGAGGCCCCCGTGACGAGGGCGACCCTTCCCCTCAAGTCGAACAGGTCCAGGCTCACTATCCCCTCCTCGTCCGCTTCATACCACCAGGTACTTCCGGATGATCTCCTCGTTTCCCCAGATCTCCTCCATGTCGCCGGAGTGGCACACGGTCCCCTTCTCGAGAATGTAGCCGCGTCCGCAGACCCGCCGGCAGAACTTGATGTTCTGGTCCGCCAGCAGGATGGTCACTCCGTTCCTCTGGATTTCGCCCAACACCTCCACCAGGTTTGCGACCACCAACGGCGCCAACCCCTCCGACGGCTCGTCGAGCAGGATCAGCGAAGGGTTCGCCATGAGGGCTCTCCCGATCCCCAGCATCTTCTTCTCGCCGCCGGACAGGTTGATCCCTTTCGAATGGGCAAGATCCCGCAGTTTGGGAAAGAGCGCGTAGACGTGGTCCCGGTCCCAGTATCCCTTTCGCCGGGAGAGACGCCGGGCGATCTCGAGGTTCTCCGCCGCCGTCAAGTCGGGGAAGATCCGCATGTCGTCCGGGACGTACGCCACCCCCAATCGGGCCGTCTCGAAGGAAGGCCGTCCCGCGATCTCCTTCCCCGCGAACCGGACCGCCCCCCTTCTCGGCGGCGACAGGCCCATGATCGAACGGAGCGTGGTGGTCTTGCCCACCCCGTTCCTGCCGAGGAGCGCCACGACCTCCCCTTCTCCGACCGAGAGCCGCACCCCCTGCAGGATGTGGCTTGTGCCGTAGTAGGTTTCGATGCCGTCGACTTCGAGGATCATGAAGTCACTCCGCCGCCTGGCGCCGGAACGGGCCGGACACGTCGTCCCCGAGATACACTTCCCGGACTTTTTCATCCGATCGCACGCGATCCGGAGTCCCGTCGCACAGGATCTCGCCGCGATGCAGAACGACGATCCGCTCGGACAGGGAGAACACGACGTCCATGTCGTGCTCCACCAGGACGAAGGTGGTCTTCCCCTCCCGGCAGAGCGCCCGGATATTCTTGAGGAGCCGCACGCGCTCCACCGGGTTCATCCCCGCCGTGGGCTCGTCGAGAAACAGGAGCTTCGGCGCGGCGGCCAGGGCCACTCCGACCTCGAGGAGCCGCAGGTCGCCGTGGGAAAGCGCGGCGGCCGGGGTTCCCCGCACCGCCCCCAGGCCGATCCGTTCGAGGATGGACAATGCCTCCTCCCGCGCACCCCCTTCGGAAGAGACCTTGGCGAAGACCCTCCAGGATCGTCCGCCCCGTGAAAGCACAGGGATCATCACGTTCTCCTCGACCGTCAGGCCGGGGAAAACGTTGACGATCTGGAAAGACCTGCAGATCCCCATCCGGACCCGGCGATGGATCGGCATGCGGGTGATCTCCCGGCCGAGGAAATGGATCCGCCCTGTCTGCACCGGAAGATAGCCGGTCAGCAGATTGATGAGAGTCGACTTCCCCGCGCCGTTGGGCCCGATGATGGAGGTGAGCACTCCCTGCCCGAAGGACAGGGAGAGGTCCCGCGCCGTGCAGATCATCCCGAAGTGGTTCGACAGCTTCCGCGTCGTGAGGAGCGTCTCGCCCACGCGTCACCTCCCCGCCCCGGCGGAGCGCCGCCGGAAGAGGTTCTCCACGGCGCCCATGATGCCGCCGCGGAACCCCATGATGACGACGAGGAGCACGACTCCGAACCCCAGCATCCAGTTTTCCGTGTACCGCTGGGTGATCTCCCGCATCGCGATGAAGAACGCGCTGCCCACGATGGGGCCGAACAGGGACGACAGCCCCCCCAGCAGGCTGACCAGCACGGGTTCGGCCGAATGGGTCCAGTGCGCCATGAACGGGCGGGCGTTGCTCTCCAACAGCGCCTCCAGGGAGCCTGCCAGCCCCGCGAAGGCCCCGCTGAGGACGAAGACCGCGAGGCGGGACTTCCGGACGGGGACGCCGGCGTACTCCGTGCGGCGCGCGTTCTCCCGGATCCCGGACAGGACCAGCCCGAAGGGGGAGATCCGGATGCGGTGTGCGACCCAGACGGCCAGGACGAAGAACGCGAGGACGAAATAGTAGAACTGCGAGTCTTTCCCGATGGGGAGGCGTAAACCCCCGAACAGGGTGACCGGGGCCCGCATGATCCCGATGAACCCGTCGTCCCCCCCGGTGATCACCCGGGCGTTCCAGATGAGGGAGAAGACCATCATCCCGCACGCAAGGGTGAGCATGGCGAAGTAGATCTCGGTGTGGCGGACGCAGAGGTACCCCACGAGGAGGGCGACGACCGTCGCCGCCGCGATTCCCACCGCGACCCCGAGCAGGGGGTTGGGTGTGGCGTAGGCGCCGAAAAGACCCAGACCGTACGCCCCGGCGGCGTAGAAAGCCCCGTGGCCGAACGACAGGAGGCCCGTCTGCCCGAGCAGCAGGTTGAACCCCACCGCGAAGATCCCGAGGAGCATCACCCGCATCGTGAGGTAGGCGATGAACTTCCCCGAGACGTACGGCACCGCGGCGAGCGTCAGGAGGAGGACCACGATGACCGCGTGGCGGATCCTCGATTCCGTCATCCCGCGTTCACCGCACCGTCCCGAAGAGCCCCTGGGGGCGCACCAGGAGCACCCCGGCCATCAGGATGAAGGTGAGGAACATGTCGAAGGCCGGAAAGAAGCGGGTCCCGAACGCCGTGAGGACACCGAGGGCCAGGGCTCCCAGGAACGCGCCCTTGAGGCTGCCCAGCCCCCCGATCACGGCGACGATGAACGCCTCGATGATGATCGTCTCTCCCATCCCCGTGGTGACCAGCCCCACGTACGGGACGGCGAGCCCGCCGCCGAGGGCCCCCAGCCACGTGCCGAACATGAAGACCGCCGTAAAGAGCGCCGGCACGGCCACGCCGATCGAGGCCGCCATCTCCCGGTCGGAGGAAGCGGCCCGGATGATCCGCCCGTACCAGGTCCGTTCAAGGAAGAGCCACAGGCCCGCCGCCACGAGGGGGCCGACGCCGATGATGAAGAGATTGTAAACGGGGAAATTCCGTCCCAGGATGGACACGGTCCCGTTGAGGGTGGATAGTTCGGGGGGCGTCACGGAGCCCGCCCCCCAGACCATCTTCGCGAGGTTGTCGAAGATCAGGACGAAAGCGAAGGTGAGCAGCAGCTGGTACGGCAACGCCAGGTGGTAGACATACCGCAGGAAATGCCTCTCCACGATATACCCGAGGACGCAGACCCCCAACGGGGCGAGGAGCAGCGCCAGCCAGAAGTTCGGTCCCACGTACCGGAGCACCGTGTAGCACAAGTAGGCCCCCAGCATGTAGAAGCTCCCGTGCGCGAAGTTCAGCACCCCCAGCACGCCGAAGATCAGCGTGAGGCCGCTGGCCACCAGCCAGATGAACATCCCCGCGGAAAGTCCCGCGAGGACGACGTGGACGATCGATTGCAGCATCAGAACGGGGGATGGGTCCCCGCTCCCTCGAACGGCGGCCGGTTGAAGCACAGCTTCGCCGGGATGACCTTCTGCTCCCCCATGATCTTGAAGGGGTATTTCGGGTCGGCCTTCGTCCTCCCCCAGGGGACGTCGTACATCGCCTGGTGGTCTTCCTTCCGGAAGACCCGGTGGCCCGCCGGGGAGTTCATCCCCATCCCCTCCATGGCCTGGATGACCGCCTTGGTGTCCTTGGAGCCGGCCTTCTCCACCGCCTCCTTGATCGCGTAGACGCACGAGTAGGCCGTCTCGGAGACGTATGCGGGGTAATGGCCCCACCGCTTGTGGAAGCGCGCCACCCACTCGTTGTTCGTCTTGTCGTTGGGGTACAGGAAGTAGTACCGGCCCGAGATCCAGACGTTGTCGGGCATGTCCTTGCCCGTCCCCTCGAGCACGTCCATCGCGGCGCCGACGGGGAGCATCACGTGCTTCACCTTGTTGAAAAAACCCGCCTCCTTGGCCTGCTTGATGAACGTGATGAGTTCGCCCGCCCACTCCGTCGAGTAGAGCCCGTCAGGCTTGGCGTCCATGATCGTATTGATGTGGGAACGGAAGTCCGTCGTCCCGAAGGGCGCCCACGACTCGGCGATGAAGGACACCCCGGGTTTTACCTTGGTCAGCGTGTCCTGGAACATCTTCCAGCAGGTGAAGCCGTATTCGTACTTCGGGCTGATCGTGGCCCACTTCACCGCCGGAAGATCCTTCGCGACGAAGGCCGCCGCGTTGCCATCCTGGTAGGTGGGAGTGCTGATCCGGAAGATCTGCCGGATCCCCTTCTTGAAGACGAACTCCTCGGTGAGCTTCTCCGTCGCCGCATGGGTGACGATAAGGACCCGGTCGAGCTTGTCCATCAGGGGCGCCAGCGCCAGCGCCTGCCCGGAGGAGTCGATCCCGCCGAGGAAGTCCGCCCCCCAGCTGTCGACGAAGTAGCGGGCGTTCTTGATCGCGTCGTCGGGCTTGAGGGTGGAGTCCCGGACCTCGGCTTCCACCTTCTGCCCGGCGATCCCGCCCTTGGCGTTGATCTCGTCCACCGCCATCAACAGGCCCATCTTGTGGAACTCGCCGTACCCGGCCAGCGTGCCGGACAGCACGGCCTGGTAGCCGATCTTGATGGGCCCCTTGATCTTGGGGGTGGCGGCCCACAACCCCTTGGGGAAGGCGAGCCCTCCCCCGATGGTACCCGCTGCGGCGACCAGGGAACCCGCCCCGGTCAGTTTGAGAAACTGGCGCCGGTTCAACCCTTTCTTCTTCATCGCCCCTCCCTTGACGCGTGATCTCGTGAATGCATTTAAGCATCGCTTGATGCATAAACGCATTAACGGCGGTTGTCACCCATCTCCTCCCCGCGCTCGATCATGATGCCACGCGACGCGAACCGGATCGGCAGATCGAGCACATCGGGAGAAGCGAGTCCGATGTATGCCCTGTACTCGCTCCGGGGACCACGAGGAAGCAGCAGCAGGTAAAGCAGGGGGATCGAAACCTCGGTGAGGATCCGCAGGATCGTGCCCGCCTCCTCGGGATCCCGAAGGCTCAGCGTGTATCGATACGCCACCCCGCTGTCGCGGGCCAAAACGGCATCCGGTTCGGCGCCGTCGTCCTTCCGGCCCACCGTTCGAACGCTCCTGACGTCGGCTTCTCGCACACTTCCTCCCGCGGATGAAATGGAATCAGCAAACATCGTTCCAAATTGACCCCTGCTGGAAATACCGCATGAAACAAACTGATTTAATGGGGTTATTCAGGAAACCGGAGAGTTTCTGGCGAAGCGCCCTGAGGAAAGAATGATGCAGCGACGCATTACGTGGTGCTCATCCTCCCGGATGAGCACGGATCCCAAGCTTCCGCAGCTTCCGTACGACGGTGGACTGGTTGACCTTCAATCGCTCCGCCATCGCGTACGTCGTCCCACATTCCGAGATGAGCCGTTCGAGGATTTCCCGCTCCACCCCGGCGAGGATCTGCGTCAACCCCTCATCACCACGCGGGAGGCGCACCGATGGACCGGATTCGGGCAGGGCCGGGCTTCCCTGTATCTCGGCAGGGAGGTGCTCCGGACCGATCCACTTCCCGTCGGCGAGGATAAAGGAGCGCTCCACGACGTTTTGCAGTTCACGGACGTTTCCCGGGAAAGAGTAGCGCACGAGCAGGTCCAGCGTATCGGGGCGGACCCGCTTCCCCTTTTTGTATCTCCGGTTCAATTCACCGAGGGTGCGATCGAGAAGCGGGTGGATATCCTCCGGCCGTTCGCGCAGCGGAGGGATGCGGATAGGGAAGACGTCGAGCCGGAAGAACAGGTCTTCACGGAACAGCCGGTTCCGGGCCATTTCCTGCAGATCCCGGTTCGTCGCCGCGACGATCCGCACATCGAGTTTCCGCAGCTGCGTCCCTCCCACGCGGCGGACCTCGTTCTCCTCAAGAACTTTCAGGAGCTTCACCTGCAGCGGAAGAGGGATCTCCCCGATCTCGTCCAGGAAGAGGGTCCCCTGATCCGCCATCTCGAACAATCCGGGCTTTCCCTCCCCCGATGCGCCCGTAAACGCCCCCTTTTCGTAACCGAAGAGCTCCGATTCCATCAGCCCCGAGGGGATCGCTCCGCAGTTGACGTGGATGAACGGCCCTTTTTTCCGGCTTCCGAGGTTGTGGACCAACCGCGCGAGCATCCCTTTTCCGACGCCGGATTCTCCGGTGAGAAGCACCGGGGAGATCACATCGCTCGCCCGGGCCGCAAGGAGGATGCAGTTCTCCATGGCCGGGGAGCGGAACACGACCGTGTCCCGGTTGACGCCTGCGAGGTTCGCTTTCTTCAGCTCTTCCCGGTACCGCTTCGCCAGCGTCCGGGTCTCCTGGACCTGTTCCCGAAGTTCGCTAAGCTCCGTGATATCTCGAACGTTGCTGACGACGAGGATGATTCTCCCGGCTTCGTCGAATACCGGATTCCCGGTAACGATGGCGGTCCGCCCATTGGAAAACTCCTGCATGATGGTCACGCGGCGGCGCTTCTCGAGGACTTCGAGGGTCACCGACTGGTTGATCGTCCCCCGGCGCACGAGCTCCCGCATGTTCTTCCCCTCCACGTCCGCCGCCGTGAGGCCGGAGACCCGGAGGTACGCCTTGTTGCAAAAGAGGGAGTCGGCGTTCCCGTTGGTGATGTAGAGTCCGTCGTAGGAAGAGTGGATGACCGCGTCGAGCTGCTTGGCCAGCTCCCGATACGCCTGGAGCTCTTTCGCCGTCTCCTCGTACCGGGAGATGTCCTTGAACACGCTGACCACGCCCGTCACCTTGCCGCCGTCGAAGACGGGGTTCCGGTCCGCAATCACCGTGCCGCCGGAAGTCTGGATCTTCACGCCGGCCTGCGGCTTGCCGGTCCGCACGATCTCCCGGAAGGCGTCGCCGGCCCCCCTGGACACCTCGTCGATGGACTGCCCGACAATCTCCTGTTTTCGTGCCCCGAGGAGGCTCGCGGCGGCGTCGTTGACATAGCGGATCCGCCCCTGCCGGTCGGTGCAGAGGATCCCGACGTTGGTGGCTTCGAGGATGAGGTCGGGACGGAATTCCCTCATCGGCGACCCTTCAGAACGCCATCGCCGCGCGGATCGCGCGCAGCGTCCTCTCCGGGTCCGGCAGGTACGACTTCTCCAGTGCGTACGGGAACGGGGTGTCGAACCCCGTGACGCGCGCGACAGGCGCCTTCAAATGCAGGAAGCACCGTTCCTGGATGAGCGCGGCGATCTCCGCGCCGAAGCCGCACGTGCGGGGCGCCTCGTGCAGGACCACGGCCCGGCCCGTTCGGCTCACCGACGCCTCGATCATCCCGATGTCCAGCGGCCACAGGGTGCGCGGGTCGATGATCTCGACGTCGACGCCTTCCGCGGCGGCGGCAGCGGCCGCCTTCCCGGCGACCGGCACCATCGCACCCCACGCGATCAGCGTCAGATCGTCCCCGGGCCGGACGACCCGCCCCTTCCCGATCGGAACGAGGTGCTCCCCCTCCGGCACCTCCCCCTTCACGGTCCGGTAGAGCGCCTTCGGCTCGAGGAAGATCACCGGGTCTTCCCCCCGGATCGCCGAGGAGAGGAGCCCCTTCGCGTCGGCCGGCGTGGACGGCATCACGACGACCAGCCCCGCGGTGTGGATGTAGTACGCCTCCGGGCTCTGGGAGTGGTAGTGTCCCCCCTTGATGCCGCCGCCCGAGGGAGCGCGCAGCACGACCGGCGCCGTGAACTGCCCCGCGGAGCGGTACCGCATCTTGGCCATCTCGGAGACGATCTGGTCGAAGGCCGGGTAGATGAAATCGGAGAACTCGATCTCGGCGACCGGGCGCAGGCCGTTCATCGCCT
>JAMDCN010000074.1 GCA_023489025.1 Deltaproteobacteria bacterium
GTCTCCCGGCTGTCGGTGGTGACACGCCCGATCGGCGTCCGGAGCGGGACGATCGCCCCCCGCAGGGGGTGGATGACGCCGACCACCTCCTCGAGCGTCAGCCTACCGGCGGCGGGCCAGGAGTTCCCTGACGACCCCGGCGTCCTCGAACGGCACGCTCCGGTCTCCGATGATCTGGACATTCTCGTGTCCTTTCCCGGCGATCGCGACCGTGTCCCCCGGCCGGGCGATTTCGAGCGCCCGTGCGATCGCCGCTCTTCTGTCGGGAATGACCGTGAAATACCCCGAATCCCACGACGCGGGCTCCCGCGCTTCGAGCAACCCCTCGGCGCCGAGCCCCGGAACGATGTCCGCGATGATGGCCCCCGGCTCCTCGTGGCGGAGGTTGTCGGACGTCACGACGACCACGTCCGACCGCCGCGCGGCGATCCGCCCCATCTCCGGCCGCTTGGCCCGGTCCCGGTTGCCGCCGCATCCGAAGACGGTGATGAGCCGCCCCGCGGCGATCTCCCGAAGCGCGGAGAGGAGGCAGTCGAGCCCGTCCGGCGTGTGGGCGTAGTCCACGCAGACGCGCACCCCCCGGTCGTTCGGGATGAACTCCACGCGGCCCGGGATCATGGCCAGCCGCTCCACCCCTTCGCGGATCGCCTCCCCCGGGAT
The DNA here is from genome assembly GCA_023489025.1 of Deltaproteobacteria bacterium. The sequence continues at coordinate 661 of JAMDCN010000074.1, forward strand.
CCCGAGCAAAACCGCCCCGCAGACGGCCGCCATCACGTTGGACGCATTGTACGCCCCGATGAGTTTCGTCCGCAGGGGAAGGTCCCCGCGGGGGGTCCGGAGGTCCATCAGCGTCCCTTCGGCCCCCATCTCCACGCGCAACGGACGGACGGCCGCGTCGCGGGAGAAGCCGAAGGTCAGCGCGGAGGGAAACTCCCGCGCGAGCCGCGCCCCGTACGGGTCGTCCGCGTTGAACGCCATGCCCGCCGTTTTCCCTCCCGCGGGAAGGAACTCCCGGAAGAGGCGCGCCTTGGCGAAGAAGTACGCCTCCATGTCCCGGTGATAGTCGAGGTGGTCGTGCGAGAGGTTCGTGAAGATCCCCGCGTCGAACCGGACGCCCGCGATCCGGCCCTGGTCCGCGCTGTGCGAGGAGACCTCCATCGCGACGTGGGTGGCGCCCCGGGCGAGCGCCGTCGCCAGGAACTCCTGCAGCTCGTGGGGGAAGGGCGTCGTCAGCCCGGCCCTCAGCACCTCCCCCGCCACGCGGTAGTTGATCGTGCCGATCACGGCGGCCGTCCGCCCGGCGGCCGCGAGGATCGATTCCAGGATGTACGTCACGGTCGTCTTGCCGTTCGTCCCGGTCACCCCGACGACGGCCAGGCGCGCCGACGGGTCTCCGTGGAACCGGGCCGCGATCCGCGGGAGCGCTTCCGTCGTCGACGCGACCACGATCAGCGGCAGGGGGGGATCCGGGAGCCTCCGCTCGACGACCGCCGCCGCCGCGCCCGCCCGGGCCGCCTGGCCGAGGTGGTCGTGCCCGTCGGCGCGCCCCCCCCCCCGCGCGACGAAGAGATCGCCGGGCCGGACCTTCCGGGAGTCAACCGCGATCCCCCCGATCGAGAGCGTCCCCGGCACGTCTCCGCCGGCCTCCATGTCCCCCAGTGCGTCCTTGAGCATCATCCCCGGAATCAATCCCCTCCGAATGTCACGACGCATTCCGTCCCCGGCAGCAGGACCGCTCCCGGCTCGGGCGTCTGCCGCCTCGCCACGCCCGTCCCGACGAGCGACAGCTTGACGGAGTGCTGCCCCATGATGTCGACGACGCGGCCCATGCTCAGGCCCCGCAGGTCGGGCATCACCATGGCGCCCCCCGCCCGGCCGAGCGCGACCCGGGTCAGCGGCACCTTCCCCTCCGGCGGAGACTCGCTCCGCGCAACGGCGCGGGCCACCGGCTCGGTGGGCGAGATCCCCAGGTAGTAGGCGGTCTTCACGGCGATCTGGTTGAAGGCCGGGGCGGCCACCACGCCCCCGTAGACCTGCCCCTTCGGCTCGTCGACGACCACCAGGATCAGGAGCTGCGGGTCCTGGAGCGGCAGGAAGCCGACGAAGGAGGCGGTCCGCCTGGTCGCGGAGTAGCGGCCGGTCCCCGGCTCCACCTTCTGCGCGGTGCCGGTCTTCCCGCCCACAAGGAACCCCTTGATGCGGGCCTGCGTCCCGGTGCCGTCCTCCTCGACGACTTTCGCCATGATCCCGCGCATGGCCGCGGAGGTCGCCGGCGAGATGACGCGGCGCAGCTCCTTCGGCTCCCCCCGGTAGACCACCTTCCCCTCGGGGCTCCTGATCTCGCGGACGATGTACGGCTTCATCATCCGGCCGCCGTTGACGACCGACGCCATGGCCGCGCACAGCTGGACGGGCGTGATCGAGATCCCCTGGCCGAAGGAGACGGTGGCGCGCCGGATCCGGCTGTCGAACCCCCGCCGGGAAGGGACGAGGCCGGGGATCTCGCCGGAGAGCTCGAGGCCCGTCCTCGCGCCGAATCCGAACGCCCGGATCATGTCGTAGTACCGGGCCGGCTCCATCCGCTCGCTCACCTTCGTGATCCCGATGTTGCTCGAGAACTTCAGCACCTCGGGGACCGTGAGCCACCCGTGGCGGTGCGTGTCGTGGATCACCTTCCCGGCGTACCGGTACGACCCGTTCTCGCAGAAGACCCTGTCCGCCGTCTTGACGCTCCCCGTCTCCAGGGCCGACGCGAGGGTGAACACCTTGAACGTCGACCCGGGCTCGAAGCAGTCCGTGACGGCGCGGTTCTTCCGGGTCTCGGGACGGGCGGAGGCCGGCGCATTCGGGTTGTAGGACGGGGCGGTCGCCATCGCCAGGATCTCGCCGGTGGCGGGCTGCATGACGATCGCGACCCCGCCGCGCGCGCCGTATTTCGCCACCGTCGCCTCGAGCTCGCTCTGCGCGATGTGCTGGACGTTCCGGTCGATGGTCAGCGTGACCGTGTCCCCCCGGGAGTTGGCCTCCACCGGCGTGTCGGCGGGGACGATGATCCGCCCCCGCGCGTCCCGCTCGCACAGGAGGAACGCCCGCTCCCCGCGGAGGCAATTGTCGAGCGACAGCTCCAGACCCTCGATCCCGGTGCCGTCGAGGTCGGTGAAGCCGAGCAGCGAGGAGGCCAGCTCGCGGTTGGGGTAGAACCGCTTCGGCTCCTCGACCGTCCCGACCCCGTCGTCCCGGGCGCCGCGGGCCGAAGGTCCGTGGAACGCCTCGCGGACCGCGCGCACCGCCTCGTCGGCCTCGGCGGCGGGCATCTGCCGCTTGACCCACACGAAGCTCTTGTCCCTGGAGAACAGGGCCGACAGCTCGGCGGAGGACCGCCCGACGCGGCGCGACAGGACGTCGGCCGCCAGCGCGGCCGACGGCAGCTTCGCGGGCTGGACGAAGAGGGACTTGGTCGAGACGCTGACGGCGAGCTCGTTTCCGGTCCTGTCGAGGATCGCGCCCCGTTTCGGGAGGAGCGGGATCTTCACGTAGTACTGGCGTGCGCCCCGCTCCCGGATGCCGCGGACCCCCAGGACCTGGATCTGGAACGCCCGGAGGACGACGAGCGCATAGACGGCCACGAGCCCGCCGAGGATGATCCGGGCCCGTCGGGTCATTTCACCAGGATGATCCTGTCCGTCCTGGGGTCGATCATCCCGAGCTCGTTCTTCGCGATCGCCTCGATCCGCGCGGGACTCCGGAGGGTGAGGATTTCCGTCCGGAGGAGCTCGTGCTCCTTCCGCAGCGTCATCCGCTCTTCAAGGGCCGACGAGACGGAATACCCGGTCCGGTAATACTCCCCCGTCAACCAGACGTTGAGGAGCGCCGTGGCGACGAGGAACGCGAGCGGCAGCAGGAGCCGCCGCCCCCTCGGCACCGCCGGGAACACGGGCGTCTCCCGCCGAACTTCCGTGATCATCCGAACGCCGCTTCCCACCGCTATCCTCTGCATGTCGCCTCCTCTCCCCGGGATCGCCGAACCGCACGGAGCCGGGCGCTCCGCGACCGGGGGTTGACCGCGATCTCCTCGTCCCGCGGGACCACCGGCTTGCGGGTCAACACCGTGAACGCCCCCCTCCCCGCCGCGAGCGTCCGGAACGCCTCCTTGACCATACGGTCCTCGAGAGAGTGGAAGCTGATCACCGCCACCCGCCCTCCGGGCGCCAGGTGTTCCGGGAACCGCGAAAGGAACGCCGCGAGGGAGTCGAGCTCCCCGTTCACGGCGATCCGCAGAGCCTGGAAGACCCGCGTCGCGGGGTGGATCGCCCGGGGCCACGCCTTCCGGGGGATGACCGCCGCCACGAGATCGGCCAACTGCCCCGTCCGCTCGATCGGGTCCCGCCGGCGCCTCGCGACGACGGCGCGCGCGATCCGCCGCGAGAACCGCTCCTCGCCGAGCCGGTAGAAGATGTCCGCCAGCTCCCGCTCGCTCCGCCGGCGGAGCAGCTCGGCCGCCGTCGGCCCCTCCGAGGCCGGGTCCCTTCGCATGTCCAGGGGGCCGTCCTCCCGGAAGGAGAAGCCGCGGGTCGGGTCGTCGAGCTGGATCGACGAGAGCCCGAGGTCCAGCAGGATCCCGTCGAACGCCCGCCCGCCGGCCGCCTCCCGCAGCCGCGGCAGCTCCGCGAAATCGGCGAGGACCAGCCGGACCCCGGGAAAGCCGCGGAGCCGCTCCGACGCGGCCGAAAGCATCGCGGGGTCGGCGTCCGACCCGACCAGGATCCCGTCGGGACCGATCCGCGCGGCGATGGCCGCCGCGTGCCCTCCCGCCCCCACCGTCCCGTCGAGGAACGCCTCCCCGGGGGCAGGGGCCAACCATTCCAGAATCTCCTGTAAAAGAACGGGGATGTGCTCGCCCGGCACCGTCCGTCAGATCCCGAGGGACTTGAGCTCCCGGGACAGCTCCCGGTCTTCCACGACTTCCTTCTCGAACCGGCCGATCTCGGCGTCCCACCGCTCGCGCGACCAGATTTCGAACCGGGTGAGCATCCCGCTGATCACGACGTCCTTGTCGAGCGCGGCGTACGATCGGAGCGACGGGGGAATGACGATCCGCCCCTGCTTGTCGGGGACCACCTCCACCGCCCCGCCGACGAAGAACCGTACGAACGTGTTGAGCTTCGCGTCGACGCTGGAAACCTGCCTCGAGAGCTTCTCTTCGATCCGGCTCCATTCGTCCGTCGGGAAACCGTAGAGGCATCCGGAGAAGTTCGTGATGACGAAGCCGTCCTGTTCGGACTCCTGGAGTTGCTCGCGGAAGCGGGCGGGGACGTTAACCCGCCCCTTGGGGTCGATGGTATACTCGAAACGTCCGCGGAAGATCATGGCCGCTGAACCCGCCTTTACCCACTATTACCCACTGGCGGCCATTTTATCTGTATGAAAATCCCTGTCAAGCGTTTTGTGCGGAGAACTTGATTTCGATCCGACTCACTTGACCGAACTGAAACGGTTTTTTGCGCGGGAGGGGGAAAAAAGAAAACAGTGTTAGCAAAAAAGCCCGAGGAGGCCGTAAGCCGGGTTCTGTCCGCGGCGCTTTCGATGCGCCGCGCGGCGGCCATTTCTCTTGGGCGCGCATCGCCGCGCGCCTCCAGCGACCTTGACCCGAGGGCTCCGGGCGGGCCACCCTTCCCCCGCCGCATCGCGGCGGAGTTGCCCTCCTATTCGGTCTTGCTCCGGGTGGGGCTTGCCGTGCCGGACCGGTTGCCCGGTCCGCGGTGAGCTCTTACCTCACCTTTTCACCCTTACCCACCTTCGCTCCTGCGGATGACGCAAGGCCGTCTCCTCGGAGCTACGGCGGGCGGTGTTTTTTCTGTGGCGCTCTCCTCGGGGTCGCCCCCACCGGGGATTACCCGGCACCCTGCCCTGTGGAGCCCGGACTTTCCTCCCGCCCCGGATCACCGGGGCCGGCGGCCGCCTGGCCTCCTCGGACGTCCTGAAAATGGGCATCGATGGCGCGGTTGGCGAGCCGGTCGGCCCGCCGGTTCTCCTCGCGCCCTACATGCAGTATACGCGCGCCGGGGAACCGCCGCAACCGGCGGAGCGCCTCGTCGTGCAGACCTTTCAGGTGCTCCGCGCGGACGCGGTAGCGGCCGTTCATCTGGCGGACGAGGAGCTCGGAATCGGAGAGCACGGTGAGCCCCGCCGGCGCGAGCTTCCCGGCCTCCTCGAGGCCCTGGAGAAGGGCGCGGTACTCGGCCACGTTGTTGGTGGTCTCGCCCAGGTAGGAGGAGAACTCGAGGCGGCTTTCCGACCCTTCGACCTCGATCACCACGCCGGTGCCGGCCGGGCCGGGGTTGCCCCGGCTCGCCCCGTCGACCCGAAGGACGAGCCGCTTCCCTTTCATTCGCCCGCCGGCTCTCCCTCGGGCCGCTCGTAGTACAGGATCCGGTTGCAGTTGGGGCACGTGTAGACCCGGTCCTCCCGCTGGAGCAGGTTGAACAGCTGGGGGGATATGTTCATGTGGCACCCGGCGCACGATGCGACCCCCCCCTGGCTCCGGGCGGGAACGATGGCGACGCCGTCGCGCCGGTTGAAGATCATCTCGAAGCGGCGCACCAGCCCGTTGTCGAGCCGCGCGGCCACCTCGGCCTTCTTCGCCAGGAGGGCGGCGATGTCCTTGTCGAAAGCCTTCATCCGCGCCTCGATCTCGACCATCCGCCCGCGGTAGCGGCCGCCCACCTCATCGACCTCGCCCTTGAGCTCGGACAGGCGCCCCTCGATCTCCTCGTACCGCGCGAGGATCGCGAGGAGCTCCTCCTCCCGCTGGGAGTTGGCCCGCTTGGTCTGGTCGATCTCCTTGAGCATCGCGTAATATTCCTTGTTCGTCTTGATCGTCATGAGCTTCGCCTTGGCCCGCTCGACCTTGTCGCGCTCCTCCTCGATCTCCCGCTCCTTCTCGCGGCGCTCCTTCTTCGCCTGCTCGAACTCCTGCTGCGCGGCCAGGAACTTCGCTTCCTTCTCCTCGAAGAGCCCTTTCAGGTCCGCCACCTCGAGGGGCACCTTGTTCTTCTCGCTTTCGACCTGGTGCGCCTGGCTCATCGTCTCCTGCAGGTCGAGCAGAGTCCTGATCTCTTCCATCAAGGTCTTTTCCCTCCCGCTCCCGCCCCGGGCCTGTATGGCCGCAGGGGTTCCTCTTCGAGGTGCACGCGGACCGCGAGCGATCCGCCGAAGCGCCCCGCGATGACCTTCCGGAACTCCGGAAGGATCCACTTCTCCCCGGAACCGTGCCCGATGTCGACCACCGGCATGTCGCCGGCCGCGGCATCGAGCGCCTGGTGATACTTGACGTCGCCGGTCACGAACAGGTCCGCGCCCGCCTCCCGCGCCGCGCCGACGAACTCCGCCCCGCTCCCCGCCACGACCGCCACGCGGCGGATGACCTTCTCCCTCGGCCCCGCCACGCGGGCGCAGGACGGCCGGACCCGCGCGCAGAGGTCGTCGAGCGCCTCCCGGAGCGGCGCCGGCCGTTTCCGGTTTCCCACGACGCCGATCCCGCCCCCCAGCGCTCCGTTCGCCAACGGGACCACGTCGACGGCCGGCTCCTCGTACGGGTGGACGGAGCGGACCGCCCGGAGCACCGGGGGCACGAGAGTTTTCGCCACGACCGTCTCGAGCCGGACCTCGGCGACCGTCGCGAGCCGGTCCGCCCGGCCCCGCCAGGGGCTTGCGGCCGCGGACGGCCGGTAGCTCCCCGTCCCGGCCGCGCGGAAGGAGCAGTCCCGGTACTCCCCGATGCGCGCCCCCCCGGCCGAAGCGACCGCTGCCAGAATGTCGTCGGCGCGCTCCGGCGGCGTGAAGACCGTCACCTTGCAGGCGCCCTGCGGCTCCCCCGGGATGAGCGGAACGATGTCCTGAAGACCCGCGCGGCGCGCCAGGGCGTGCGAGACGCCGCGCGGCGCCGCGTCGGCGTTGGTGTGGGCGGAGATGACGGCCACCCCCATCCGGATGAGCTCGTACGCGGCGGACTCCGCGGGGACGCCGGGCCGGACCGATGAAAGCGGCGTGAAGATCGCGGGGTGGTGCGTGACGAGGAGACCGGCCCGCGCGCGGCGGCACGCGGCGATCGCGGCCGGCGTGGCGTCGAGGGCCACCACGACGGACCGGACGGGGGCGTCGATGTCCCCCAGGAGAATTCCCACGTTGTCCCACTCGGCGCGGTGGGTGAAGGGATAGCGCTCGTCGAGCGCCCGCCAGATGTCCCGGACCCGGATGGGGGCGCTGCGGCTCACGCCCGGTCCCCTCCGCGTTCCCGCCTCCCGCGGCAACCGCGCTCCGCGGCAGGCAGCCGGGATGGTGGGCCCACCTGGCCTCGAACCAGGGACCGACCGGTTATGAGCCGGTGGCTCTGACCAACTGAGCTATGGGCCCCCCCCGCCCTACGCAAGGATGCGCGTGCCATTATCCCGTTCGCTCCCCGTCATTGTCAATCAGCCCGCATTTCTCACCACGGTTCGTCGCGAGGCGGTGGAGACGGGTGTGGGTACAAGGCGCGCGACCGAGGGCCCCGGAGGCGTAGTGGACAGTACGCCGAGGAGCCCGACCGAGCGCAACGCAGGAGACATGCCCGGATCCGCCGCCGCAGCAGAAGCCTGGAGAGAAATGCGGGTTAGCCCCCACGGGATCACTCGGTGAACGCCCGCAGCCGCTTGCTGCGGCTCGGGTGGCGCAGCTTCCGGAGCGCCTTCGCCTCGATCTGCCGGATCCGCTCGCGCGTCACCTCGAAGTCCTGCCCGACCTCCTCGAGGGTGTGGTCCGACTTTTCCCCGATTCCGAACCGCATCCGGAGGACCCGCTCCTCCCGCGGCGTGAGCGTCCCCAGGATCTTCTCCACCTGCTCCGCGAGGTCGATGTTGATGACCGATTCGACCGGGGCGATCGTGTTCTTGTCCTCGATGAAGTCGCCCAGGTGGCTGTCCTCCTCCTCCCCGATCGGCGTCTCGAGGGAGATCGGCTCCTTGGCGATCTTGAGCACCTTCCGGACCTTCTCCAGCGGGATCTCCATCCGCGCGGCGATCTCCTCGGGGGTGGGCTCCCGCCCGAGCTCCTGGACGAGATAGCGCGAGGTCCGGATGAGCTTGTTGATCGTCTCGATCATGTGGACCGGGATCCGGATGGTGCGCGCCTGGTCGGCGATCGCGCGGGTGATCGCCTGCCGGATCCACCACGTCGCGTAGGTCGAGAACTTGTATCCCCGCTTGTACTCGAACTTGTCGACCGCCTTCATGAGCCCGATGTTCCCCTCCTGGATGAGGTCGAGGAACTGCAGGCCCCGGTTGGTGTACTTCTTGGCGATCGAGACGACGAGCCGCAGGTTCGCCTCGACGAGCTCGCGCTTCGCCTCGCGGACCTTCCGCTCTCCCTCATCGATGGCCGCCAGCGTCTGCTTGAGCTCGGCGGCCGGAAGCCCCGCCTCCCGCTCGACCTGGCGGATCCGGGCTCGCGCCTCGCGGATGGTCTCTTCCATCGCGAGGAGCTTCTCCTTCTTGACGTGGAGGCGCGACGACGCCTTCGCCAGCGCCTTCTTCTTCCCTTTCACGTCCCGGATGAGCTTGAGGAGCTCCTTCTCGCCGAGCCTCGACCGCTCGCGGCACTCCCGGATGCGGCCCTCCGATTCCTCGATGGTGTCCGCGAAGCGGCGGATCTTTTCGCTGATCCCCTCGATCTGGCGCTCCTTCAGGTGGATCTCCTGGATCAGCTCCCCCACGCGCGCGTAGAGCGCGCCGATCTTCTTCCTTCCCTCGGCCCGTTCCTTCTCGTGGCCCTTCCCCCTCTTCAGCTGCTCCTCGAGCGTCTTGGCGGCCTGGACGGTCCGCCGGATCCGCGCGATGATGCCCAGGACCTTCTCCGCCGCGAGCTTCTCCTCCTCGTCGGTGGAGTCCTCGTCGAGGTCCTTGATGATGTCGCGGACCGGGATGTCGCCGGTCTTGAGTTTCGCCCCGAGCCCGAAGAGCTCGTCGAGCGCGACGGAGCACCCCTTCACGGCGGAAACGATTTCCCGCTCGCCGTCCTCGATCCGCTTGGCGAGGACGATCTCCCCCTCCCGGTTGAGGAGCGGGATCGCCCCCATCTCCTTGAGGTAGAGCCGGACGGGGTCGTTCGCCTTCATCCCGCCGGCGTAGTCGATCTCCTCCTCGTCCTCCGCCGCGGCCTCCTCCTCCACCGCGGCCTCCTCCTCGTCGGCCGCCTCCTCCTCGATGAGGATGTCGCCGCCGGGGAGAGGGACCTTCTGGAACGCGTCGATGACCTCGATCGACTGCTCGCCGAACATCCCCATGACGTCGTCGATCTGGTCGCCCGAGAGGACGTCCGGCGGAAGCACGCTGTTCAGCTCGTCGTACGTGACAAACCCCTGCGCGCGCCCCTTCTCGAGCAGCCCGTCGATCCCGTCCGGTTCCTTCCGCCTCGCCATGGTCCGCCTCACCTCGCACCCGCGTTCTAGTGCACCGTCTCGCAAATATCTTGGCATTCGAGCGCCGCTGCATCCGCGCCGGCGGAGTACGCGCCCCTCACCGGACTCAACGGTACGCCTCGGTCGCGCGCCTCGCCGGACGCGGCGCATCGACGCTCTCGGTGCATCAAGCTATTTGCGAGACGGTGCGCTCCGTTCCCGCTCCAGCCGCTCCTTCTCGAGCCGCGCGGCCTCCAGGGCCGCGAGCAGCTCCCGGGCACGCCCGGCGTCGCCGCCGCCGAGCAACCTCCGGTACTCCTCCCCCAGGCGGGCGCTTTCGCGCTCGGCCCTCCGGATCCTCAAGCCGAGCAGCACCCCGGGGTAGATCCGCCGGGCCTCTTCCCGGGAGAGGTCCGCCCGCGCCAGCTCCCCCGCGACCCGCTGCCGCACCCCGTCCGGCAGCGGCTCGTCCAGAAGGTCGGAGAGGCCCGCCGGCCCGCCGGTCTCGGCGCGCTTCGCAAGGGCCAGGAGCGCCTCCCGAACCGGCCCCTCCTCGAGCAGCTCCGCCACCCCATCCCGCCGGACCTCCTCGAGGAGGGAAGGGTCCCGCGCCAGGGCGCGCAGGAGGAGATCCTCCTCCGGCCGGGATCCGGGCGGGGCGGGGATTTCCCGGGAGGCGGAGGACCCGCCTCCCGCCGCCTTCCCGCCGCCGATCTGCTCCAGCACCGCCTCCTCCGGGAGCCCGGCCGCCCGCGCGACGCGCTGGACATACAGCCGCCGTTCCGCCGGCTCCCCGATCCACTGGAGGTACTTCGCCATGAGCCTCAGGTAGGAAAGCTTCCCGCGGATCTCCGAGAGGTCGAACTTCCGGGCCGCGGACCTCTCGACGGACTCCATGAGGGGGACCGCCTTCGCGATCCGCTCCGCGATCTCCCCCGGCGCCGCCGCCCTGGCCCAGTCGTCGGGGTCCATCCCCTTGGGCGGAAAAAGCGCCAGGGGGCTCACCCCCGCGGCGTACAGAGGCCCGCCCGCCCGCACGGCGGACTGTTTTCCGGCGGTGTCGCCGTCATAAAGTAGGATGACGGCCTCCGACAACCGCTTCAGGGCCCGGGCGTGCGTCTCGGTGAGGGAGGTTCCGCACGTCGCGACGACCCACCGGATCCCCCGCTGCCACAGCCCGATGAGGTCCATGTACCCCTCGACGACCACCACCTGTTTCGCCTCCCGGATCGCCGGAAGGGCCTGGAAGAGGCCGTAGAGGACCGCGCTCTTCCGGTAGAGATCCGACTCGGGGGAGTTTAGGTACTTGGGCTGGGCGTCGTCCACCGCCCGCGCGCCGAACCCGCACACGCGCCCCCGCGCATCCGCGATGGGAAAGATCACGCGGCCGGCGAACCGCTCCCGGTAGACGCCCTCTCCGCGCGCGACGAGCAGTCCAGCCCGCTCCGCCCGGGCGGGGTCGACGCCCGCGCGCGACAGGGCCGCGAGGAGATCCTTGCCCGACCCGCCGAACCCGAGGGCGAACTCGCGTTCCGCATCGGGGGTGACGCCCCGTCGCCGGAGGAACTCCCGGCCGGCCTTGCCCGAAGCAGGCGATTTGAGGATGTCGCGGTACGTCTCGGCGGCGAGCAAAAGGACGCGGAAGAGATCCTCCCGGGGCCGCGCCGGCGAAGCGCCTCCCTCGTACCGGACCGGGATGCCGTACCGGTCCGCGAGCTCCTCGACAGCCTCCGAGAACGAGAGACTCCGGGCCTTCATTACGAAATGGAGGGCCGACCCCCCTTCGCCGCACCCGAAGCAGTGGAACACCTGCTTCCCCGGGTGAACGAAAAATGACGGGGTCTTTTCCCGGTGAAAAGGGCAAAGGCCCCGGAAGCTCGCCCCGCTGCGCGAGAGGGAGACGACCTCGGAGACCACTTCGACGATGTCCGCCCTCTCCCGGATTTCGCGGAGCGTGCCCTCGGAGATGCGACCTCCCAAAATCCCCCTTCGCCTCGCTCGTCCTCTCGCGAATCCGCAAAAAAGGCCCGGACGACGGGGTCGCCCGGGACGGCCCGGCCGCGGTGCGGTCGTCGCTACGCCGACAGCAGGCGCCTGACGATCTCGCCGACCGCCTTGCCGTCGGCCCGGCCCGCGATCTTCGGCATGAGCTCCTTCATCACGCGGCCCACATCGCCCGGGCCCTGCGCGCCGGCCGCCGCAATGACCTCGTGCGCCAGCGCCTCCACCTCGGCCTCCGAGAGCCCTTTCGGGAGGTACGCGGAGAGGACCTCGATCTCCTTCTCCTCCTTCTCCGCCAGCTCGGGCCGGTTCCCTTTCCGGTAGAGATCGATCGCCTCCCGGCGCTGCTTGACCATCGTCCCGAGGACCTTGAGGACCGCCTCGTCCGCCAGCACGCCCCGGATCTCGATCTCCCTGTTCTTGATCGCCGCGAGGGCCATCCGCAAAGCAGAAAGGGCCAAGGGGTCGCGCCCCTTGGCCGCCTTCTGCATATCCGCATGCAACCGCTCTTTGAGTCCCATTCGTTACCGATTCATCTTCTTCATTTTCTTGAGCGCGCGCTTGCGCGCCGCGAGCGCCTTCTTCTTCCGCTTGACGCTCGGCTTCTCATAGTGCTCGCGCTTGCGGATTTCCGAAAGAATTCCCGCCTTCTCGCACTGTTTCTTGAATCGTTTGAGAACGCTCTCGAAGGGCTCCTCGTCCTTGACCCGGACGCCCGGCATAGGGTGATCACCCCTTCCTTGCCAGCATGATTCCGAAAAGCATTTTATTATACAGAATGTTTCGATCCCGTCAAGATGATCGTAACCGGTTTCCCCGAGACCCCGCTCAGCCGGACCGGCGCAGGCAGGACACGGGTCCTTCCGCCTTGACCTCGAAGGTGGCCCGCCTACGCCATCTTGGGGTCGAGCGCCCGCCCCCCGATCAGGTGCACGTGGAGGTGCTGCACGACCTGCCCGCCGTCATCCCCGTTGTTGACGACGACGCGGTAACCGGACTCCGCCACCCCCTTTTCGTTCGCGATGCGGGCGGCCAGCCGGAGCATCTTCCCCAGCATCGTCACATCCTTCGGGCCGGCGTCGTTGAGGTTGACCATGTGCTCCTTCGGGACGATGAGCACGTGGACAGGCGCGACCGGGCTCACGTCCGGGAAGGCGACCATGTCGTGGTCCTCGTAGACCGGCTGCGACGCGATCTCCTTCCGGACGATCCTGCAGAAAATGCACTCATCGCTCATCGGCGTCCCCCTTGGCCCGGTAGGCCGTCCTGTAAAAGCAGCTCCGCTCGCCCGTGTGGCAGGCGGGTCCCCTCTGGCACACGCGGTACAGGAGCGTGTCGCCATCGCAATCGTACCGCACTTCCACCACGTCCTGAAAGTGCCCCGACGTCTCGCCCTTCACCCAGAGCGACCGGCGGGACCGGCTCCAGTAGGTCCCGCGTCCCGTCTCGAGGGTGCGCCGGACCGCCTCCGCGTCGGCCCACGCGACCATCAGGACGGCGTTGTCGGAAACGTCCTGCGTCACGACCGGCAGCAGCCCCTGGTCGTCGAACTTGAGCGCGCCGATCAGCTCCTCCGCCGTCACGCCTTTCGCCCCCCTTCGAATGGAACAACCGCGTCTTCCCCCGCCCGGGCGGGCGGCCGCACCGGGACGCCCCGCGCCCTCAGGTACTCCCGGGCCTCCCCCACCGTGTGCTCCCGGTAGTGGAAGATGGAGGCCGCGAGCACCGCGTCCGCACCGCCCGCGATGAGCCCCTCCGCGAGGTGCGAAAGCGTTCCCGCGCCGCCGGAGGCGATCACCGGGATGCCGACCCGGTCGACCACGGCGCGCGTCAGCGCGATGTCGTAGCCGTCCCGCGTCCCGTCCCGGTCCATGCTCGTGAGGAGGATCTCCCCCGCGCCGGACTCCTCCATCCGGGCGGCCCACGCCACGGCGTCGATCCCCGTCGGGCGGCGCCCCCCGTGCGTGCAGACCTCCCAGCGTCCCGGGCGCCCCGGCACGCGCTTCGCGTCGATCGCCACGACGGTGCACTGGCTCCCGAACCGCTCCGCGGCCCGCCGGACAAACTCGGGGTCGGCGACCGCCGCCGTATTGATGGAGACCTTGTCGGCCCCCGCGGTCAAAAGCCGCCGGATGTCCTCCACCGTCCGGATCCCGCCTCCCACGGTCAGGGGCATGAAGACCTGCTCCGCCGTCCGGCGCACGACGTCGATGAGGATGTCGCGGCGCTCGTGCGACGCGGTGATGTCGAGGAAGCAGAGCTCGTCCGCCTCCTCCTCGTCGTAGCGGCGGGCGACTTCAACAGGATCACCGGCGTCGCGAAGGTCGACGAACCGGACGCCCTTGACGACCCGCCCGTCCTTGACGTCCAGGCAGGGGATGATTCGCTTGGCCAGCATCGTCCCGCGCCGCCCCTTCAGTCCGCCCCGGCGCGCAGCGCGTCCGCGAGCGGGAGGGACCCGTCGTACAGCGCCCGTCCGATGACCGCTCCGCAGACGCCGTCGCCCTCCATGGATTTCAGCGTCGCGATGTCGGCGAGCGTGGAGACGCCGCCGGACGCGATGACGGGCGTCGCGAGGCCGCGGGCGAACTCCCGGATGCTCTCGAAGTTGGGTCCCGCCATCATCCCGTCCCGGGAGATGTCGGTGTAGATGAAACAGGAGATCCCGGCCTTTTCCATGCTGCGCGCCAGGCCGACGGCCGCGAGGCCCGTGACCTCCACCCATCCCCGGATCGCGACACGGCCCTCCTTGGCGTCGATCGCCGCCGCCACGCGGCCGGGGTACGCCTTGGTGATCCGCGTCACCTCCTCGGGGCTCCGGACGACCGAGGTCCCCAGGATGACCCGGGAGACGCCCTCCCGCAGGTAGCGGGCCGCGATGTCGAAGTTCCGCACTCCCCCGCCGACCTGGAGGGGGACGCCGGCGGCCGTCACGATCCGGCGGATGATCTCCTCGTTGACCGGCTTGCCGAGGAAGGCGCCGTCGAGATCGACCACGTGGAGCCTGACCGCGCCCGCGGAGACGAACCGCCGCGCCACGTCGATCGGGGAGTCGCTGAAGACGGTGACGTCATCGACCCGCCCCTGCCGCAGGCGCACGGCCTTCCCGCCCTGGATGTCGATCGCCGGGATGACCTCGAACGCCACGGCAACCCCCCCTTACGCCGCGTCGCGGCAGAGAGCCCCGAAGTTCGACAGGAGCGCGAGCCCCGCCCGCTGGCTCTTCTCCGGGTGAAACTGGACGGCCAGGAGGTTCCCCCGCGCGACGGCCGCCGCAACT
>JAMDCN010000116.1 GCA_023489025.1 Deltaproteobacteria bacterium
ATCGGATCATAACAAAAGGGGGTGAGCAATGCCCAGATGATTAGGAATAAGATACCGACTATCTCGGAGAATATAGTCATGAAACTTACAGGTTTGCCCGGCGCCCAATGAAAAACGATCATATAGAATATTGGCATAGCTATTGAGTATGGAAAGAATAGCCTCCACGCCACCCTCCCCCCCACATACTTCAGTACGAGTATAGGCTCGTCGTCCTCGCCCCTGTTGAGACTTGAGTGTTGTTCTTTTTCTTCCATGGTTAATATTCCTATTATCTGAAGTTGACCCGGTTCTGTGGACTGTCTGTGGCTTGGGATTCAAGCGGCGGAAGCGTAGCTCGTTTTTTTGGAACAAGTGAGGGAACTTTCCACGAGGAGGGTTCAAAGCATCCGGGGTGCCCGTGGTTCCGGCCTTCCATCAGCCCCTCCGTCCTGATGACGTGTAAGAAACGATGCCCCGGAGAAAACCTCCGAGGGCTATAGATGCAATATCCCTTGACGGGAGACCGCATAAGAAAGAATGAAGGGAAAATAGAGGGAAAAGGATCTGCCTGGTGCTGGGTCCCATCGTTTCGTCATCGCACCTGCCCATCCCAACCTCGACCTTCGGCCTTGGTTCAAGACGACCTGCGAACGACTTACCCATGGGACGAATCTGGACTACAGGGATCGCTTTGTAACTGTGGTTCGGTGCGCCTGCAAGCAATTATCGAGTCTGGTTCAGTAAAGTCAAATGATATTTCCGTGAAGATGATTCCCGCTTGCCTTAACCCCTGACAGCCACCAATATATCGACAGAAATCCGTTCGGTGTTCTTTCCACGATCTTGGAGGACACTTTGAAACGAACTCTCTTCCTCGTCGTGTTGCTGGCTCTGCAGGCGTACTCTCCGCCTTCCCTGTTGGCTCAAGGGAATACGCCCGTACGCATGATCACCCTCCGCGAATGCGTGGAAACCGCCCTACGAAACAACATCGACATCGCCGTCTCGAAAGCAGAGAAAGAGTACGGCGCGTTGGGCGTGCCGATCGAAGAGGCCGCCTTCCTCCCGGCGTTTTCGGGAGAATCGAACGCAACCCAGTCTGTCAGCCCCAGCGGTTCGGTGCTCGACAATAGTGCTTCCGTGGACCAGCGATCCCTGAAATTCAATCTCGGCGTCACGGAGCTTCTCTCCACCGGCACATCTCTCTCTCTCATCCAGGCAAACCAACGGCAGGAGACCAGCTCCGCCGTCTCCCTCCTTTCACCGCAGTACGTAACAGGGCTCACGCTATCGGCCAAACAGCCGCTTCTGAAGAACCGGGGAAAAGAGGTGACCGAAGCGCCGCTCCGTATCGCGCATGCCGGGGCGGAGGAAAAGACGGAAGAATGGAAAACCAAGGTGATGGACATCGTCTCCACCGTACGTACGACCTTCCTCTCTCTCGTCGCCGCAGTCCGCGAGGTGGAAGTTCGCCGGACCGCCGTGGAACTGGCCGAGCGTGTGGTCGTCCACACCGATGCAAGAATTCAAGCGGGCGCCGCAGCCTCCATGGATCTGCTTCCCGCGGAGTCCGCGGTGGCCACCCGCCGCGATGAACTTCTTCGAGCGGAAGCCGCGGCGCGAAGCGCGGAGGTGGAGTTGAAGAGCCTCCTCGGCATTCGTTCCTCCAGGGACTGGGAAGAGCGGTTCGTGCCGGTTCCATTACAGGAAGATATCCCCCCTCCGGGAAACAAGGAAAATTTCGAGGAAGCGATCCGGCGGCGTCCCGAGGTAGCCGCCATGAATGCAAGGAGGACACAGGCCGAGATCCAGGAGGTCGCGACCCGGAACCGGACGCTGCCGGCCATCGATCTCACCGTATCCGCCGGGATCGCGGGACTCTCCGGCACCCCGAACCCCAACCCGTTGTTCGGCGGAAACGCGGAGGCGTTTTCAGGGAGCTATCGGGACAGCGTCGACCGGATGTTTTCGGGCCGGTACTACAACTGGTTGGTCGGCCTCAAGACCGAGCTTCCTTGGGGCTTCCAGCGTGAAAAGGCGGAATGGGCAAGGGCGAAGGTGGCGCTTCGACAACAAAGGCTATCGGAAGATGCCGTTTTCCTGCGCATCCGCGTGGAGGTGGAAAAGGGAAGGCTGGACCTCGAGTCCGCACTGGCGAGAATTGCCGCATCCCGCGCGGCAACTGCCGCGGCCGGGAAAAAGCTCGAGGCGGAAGAGAAGAAACTTTCCTTGGGCAGGTCCACCACGGTCGAGGTCCTCCGGTTCCAGCAGGACGTCTCCGAGGCAAGGCTTGCGGAAGTGCGGGCCCAAACGGACGCGTATAACGCCCAGACCCGCCTGTGGCGGGCTGTAGGGACGATCCTTGAGCGGGAAGGGATCGAGCTCCAGTGATGGGACAGGGATCAGGGAAAGAGTGTCCCTCGCTCCCCACGATCTCACGCCTGTACGCCGGGCCGTTCCCCGCCCTCGAGGAGCGGGCGATCGCGGATTATTTCGGGCGCGCCGGGCGGGACCCTTCGCTGGAGCACGTTCTCCTCGTCCCGTCCAACGAGCTTCGGGAGCACCTGCTGAAGCGCCTCGCGTCGGGAACGGACGGCGACCGCGCCTTCGCCGGGGCTTCCGTGATGACGCTGTACGATTTCGCCCTCCGGTTGCTGAAGCACCGGTCGATCTTCCCGGCGGAGCTTCCTCCGGCGCGGATGGCGGCGGCGGTCCTTGCGGCGGTCCGGGAGACGTACGCCTCGGGGAGCGGGGATTTCGGGGGGATCTCCGCGACGCCCGGCTTCATCCCCGCCCTGGCCCGGACGCTTTCCGACTTCGAGGAGGGGTGGGTCGGGGACGCGGAGCTTGCGTGTGCGGAACGGGCGGCGAGGGACCGGGGGGATGCCCGGGCGTCGGCGCGGTGGGCGGAGTGGCGGAGGCTGCGGAAGGCCGTCGTCCGGAAGGTCCGCGCGATGGGGGGGATGACGCGCCGCCGGATCTTCCAGGAGGCGGTGG